>CAVOCN010000101.1:0-5496 GCA_963694205.1 Dehalococcoidia bacterium
CATCGCGGCCGCCCTCGGTCGCATAGGTGACGGATGTCACGCTGACGGTCGAACCCACCGGGGTCGCGGTCAGTGCGAAATTGGTTCCCGTCGTGGTCGCGTTTTCAGCAACTGCGACGACCTGGTTGTCGGAGCCATAGCCGGAGGCAGATGCAGACACCGTTCTGTCGCCGGTGGGCACATCGGACAATGTATAAGCCCCGCTAGCGTCGGTGCCGGCGGACTGGCCCGTATCTGTCGATACCGTGGCACCGGAGATGGGCGCGCCGCCTTCAGAGTCGGTCACCGTCCCGGAGATGGAGCCGGTGGTTGCAGGCAGCGGGGGCGCGGCCGGGTAGAGAGCTACCAGCCCGTTGATGTCGTCGGAGTGAAGTACCGTTCGCACGCCCTGGTACGAGGCATACATGACCGCTGCCTGGACCTGGGAGTGGCCCAGACCGGCGACGTGTCCGCCCTCGTGCAGGAAGACGGTCTCTGCCCCGTAGCTGCCGTTCCAGTTAAACCGGGTGTTCATGGCCATGTCGGCCTCGGCATCGGCGGTGTTGTACCACGTTACGCCGAGGGTGCAGCAGCCCCCGAGGTTCATCCAGGCTACGTCGTTGAGCCCGTCCCCCACCTGGGGACCTTTGCACTCCTTAACGAGGGAGGGACACCGATTCGTCGTCCCGCCGTCGGAAATGGCGAAGTTGGAGTCTGCCACCGCGTTCCACGTGGCCTGACTCGCCTGGAGTGCTGCGTATCCGGTCCCGGTCGGGTCGTTGGCCGGGTTGTAGTTCTGGGTGATCGATCCGGTCCCGTTCAAGATCTGGTCCCAGACCAGGCCGGTAGTGGTGAATTCGGCCGCAGTGAAAGGACGAGCGCCCTGGCCCGCAAGGGCCTCTCTGGCAACGTCGCTAGCGTTGGCACCGACCGGCACCACCACCCAGGCATGCACGACGAGATCGCCCGCCTTGCCGAAGACGCTGACCACCTGGGGGCCACCTTGGGCGGAGCCGCCCTGCGCGGAAGCGGCCGGTATACCGGCCGCGAACACTAGCAGGAGCGCAAATACCCCGATCAAACTCCACTTGGTTTTATTCATATCGATCTCCCTGTTAACTATTTAACTAGCAGGAGCGCAAATACCCCGATCAAACTCCACTTGGTTTTATTCATATCGATCTCCCTGTTAACTATTTAACTATCGGTAATCGGCGGGCGCCGAGAGAATCGTACTAAACGGACCTCAGCGGGGCCAAGCTAGTTTTTGCCCTTACCCTTGTCGCCACCGCCGCCTTTGTCGCTGCCGCCACCCTTGTCGCTACCACCGCCCTTGTCGCTGCCGCCACCGGAGCTGCTGCTGCCCGATGAGGAGCCGCCTCCCTTGCCGGAGTCGCTGCCCGAGTCACCTGTGCCGTCATCGCCGTCATCGCCCTCGGGGACTTCTTCGCCACGCTTGCGCTTGTCTTTGCGGTCCTCGGCGTCGTCGAACAGGTCTTTCGCCCGGCCGGTGGCTTTGTCTTCTATTTTCTCGATTCGTTCCTGCTCTTTTTCCTCACGCTCCTGCTCACGCTCTTCAACTAGAGCCAGTCGGTCGGCCGTAGAGGAGGCGAGCTTGTCTTTGATTCCCTGGATGCGCACATCTACGTCGGCCGTGGGCTTTTTACCCCTCACCTCGAACTCGTCGGAGTCCCTGCTCTTTTTGCGCTTCAGGAGAACCGAGTCGTCGGAGCCTTTGCCGCCGCCCTTGCAGTCGGTGTCTTCCACCTCGGTGATTTCGCCGTCTTCACCGACGACTTCGAGTACGCCCGCGTCTTTGCACTTGGCGACGCCGCGTCCGTGTTCGCGGGTGGCCTTGCGGGGCGCGATGGATATTCTGAGCGCAGTTACGGTGCGGAAGGATTCCGCCAGCACCGGAGGCTCTTCTTCCTCGTCGTCTCCGGTACCGTCGTCGGTCGTGGTGGTCGTGCCGTCGCCGGTTCCGTCGTCGGTTGTGGTGGTCGTGCCGTCGCCATCTCCCTCGTCCTCGTCGGACGGGTCGGGGCTCGGCTCGCTTGGCGAGCGGTCCAACAGGACGCCGACCTTGTCGCCGACCTGAATTTCGTCGATTCCGACGTCCTTATCGGGGGGAGCGTCGACTTGGGCGCCGGAGATATTCACGGTCACGTTCCCAAACTTGGTGGCGACGACCATGCTTGTGCCGCTGATAGCAACCACCTCACCAACGATGGCACGCCTCACCAGTTGCCCCCGCGGTACTTGCAGTAGCTGGCCGAATGAGGGCGCTGAGGCGTTCACCGTGTGGGCCCCAGAGCCGATGGGCACGCCGAGAAGCGACGCGACCATGACGGCGGCCAGCAACGGCCCGAAGGACTTGCTCGCTATTTTCCTGAAGGTTCGTTTCATGGGTTATCCCTCCGGCAGGTAGAAGACGGTGATGACGATGTCCAACTGGACGCCATCAGCGGTGCTTGCAACGATCTCAATGACGTTGATGCCCTCTTCGAGAACGATGGATGCCTCAAAGCGGCCGTTCTCATCGGGCTCGGGCAGTTCGTCGTTGACGCTGACGACGGCGTCGATCCGCGTCCGACCAACTACCGTGAGGGGCGACACATTTACTACGTCCCCGTCGAGGGGTTCGCTTACATCGAGGAAGAACTCGGCACCTAGTGCGTCCGGTGTCGCGGTTGGCACAGGCGTGGACGTGGGAGCGGGTGTCGCAGTGGGATCTGGCGCGGGCGCAGGGGTGGGGGTCGCCGTCGGCTTGCCCTTGTCTCCGGTCGCTTCGGGCTTGCGGGTCTTGTCCGACTCGACCTCATTGAATCCCTGGCCGGAGCCACTCTCTCCGATGACCGGGGATATCAGGTACTTCACGTCGCCGCCCGCCGGACCGGCAGACACGACGGAAATGTCGTAGACGAACTCTGTTAGAGCGTCGAGCGTTACTTCGAACGGCTTGTTCAGCTGGAGGCTGCCACCGGGGACGCTCACCTCGGCTTCGGTGACTCCGTCGGCGAGGATGCCTCGCACCTCGGCGATGCGGAGGAACACCTTGGAATATCGCCCAACGGCCACATCGGCCCGGACGATCTATTCGGCCGCGTCGCCCTGGAGCTGGACGAGGTCGACTTCCTGGTCTTCGGCGGCGACCGGCAGGTCGATGATGCCGTCGTCGGAAGATAGCGAGACCATCTCAATACGCACGATTAACTGTGCGAAGTCGGCAATCGCGTTCTCCTCGTCGCTCACGAGCATGCGCAGGGTTCCGTCGCCTGACTCGGACTCAGGAGACTGTGCCGAGTCGGGGGCGGGCGTAGGACTGGGAGCGGACGCAACCGTCGGTGTGGCTGCGGGCGCCGATGTTGGGGTGGCCACGCCGGAGTCGGCAGTCGGCTCGGCGACGACGGACGCCTCTACATCACCACCGCCGCACGCCGCGGCCGCCAGGACTACAACCACCGATACCGAGGCCAGAAGGCCTTTAAAGATCATGGATACCCCTCTGAATGCGATCTGGGCTGGCTTTAGGTGCCAGTACCGACGACCTACTGTGTGCAGGCCATCAACCATGCTAACGGGAATACGCAAGAAAGGTGATCACCCAAAAGGGTGATTGAGGTTTGCCCGGCGAGAGGAGCTAAAAGTGCCCGCCGGGGCCAGCCAGCCGGAACCGGGTGCCGCCTTAGCTGGCCTTATTCGTCGAAGCGGCGGATGACCAGGCAGGCGTTTTGCCCGCCGAAGCCGAAGCTGTTTGAGAGCGTCGTGTCCACCTGCTGGTGGCGGGCTACGTTGGGCACGTAGTCGAGGTCGCACTCGGGGTCGGGAGTTTCGTAGTTGACCGTGGGGTGGATGACGCCGTCGCTAATGGTCTTGATGCAGGCAACGGCTTCCAGCGCGCCTGCGCCGCCCAGCGCGTGGCCGATCATCGACTTGGCCGAACTGACGGGGACGCGATAGGCCTGGTCGCCGAACGCGCGCTTGATGGCTTTCGTCTCCGCAAGATCATTCAGGCCAGTAGACGTACCGTGAGCGCTGATGAAGTCGATTTCGTCAACGCCCACGCCAGCGTCAGCGAGAGCCCAGGTGATGGCCCGGGCCGCGCCCTTGCCCTCGGAGTCGGGCTGAACTAGATGGAAGGCGTCGGATGAGGCGGCCTGACCAATGATTTCGGCGAGTATGTTCGCGCCCCGATCCAGTGCATGCTCGAGGCGTTCGAGGATAAGGATTGCGGCGCCTTCTGCGGGTACGAAGCCGTCCCGGTTGGCGTCGAATGGCCGACTCACCTTCGTCGGGTCGTCGGTGCGCCGGGTCAGGGCGCGGATGACGTTGAAGCCGCCCTGGCCTAGCTGGCAGAGCCCGGCCTCGGTGCCGCCGCTGATGATGACGTCTGCGGCCCCACGTCGAATCGCCTCGGTCGCCTCGCCAATGCCCTGGGTGCCGGCAGCACAGGCGGTGACGACGGTGTTGGTGTAGCCGTAGATGCCGTTGAGTCTGCTCACGTTGGCCGCCGCCATGTTGCACAGCATGGATGGCATGTAGAACGGGTTTATCTTCATTCCACCCTTTGCGACCAGGGTGCGGACCGCTTGCTCGGTTTCGGGGTAGCCCCCGGCACCGTTGCCGAGTACGACTCCTACCCGCTCGCGGTCTTCGGCGTTCAGGTCGAGCCCTGCGTCTGCTATCGCCTGGCTCGCCGCCGCCACTGCGAACTGGGAGAACCGGGCCATGCGCCGGGCCTCCTTGTGGTCCATGTGGTCCCTGGCGTCGAAGCCGAGTACTTCGCCGGAGAACTTGCAGGGAAACTGGGTGGGGTCGGTGATCTCCATGGGAGCGATCCCAGAGCGCCCGTCTACCAGCCCCTGCCAGAACTCGGCAACGCTCTCCCCCAGAGGAGACATGGCACCCATGCCGGTGACGACTACGCGGGGCCGATTGCCGTGTGTGGTTGCGTTCATGTTGATTTCGACTCGAAGATCTCGGGCTATTGTGGGCCGGTCGGCAACGACACGGTGGCCACCCTACGGCTGACTCTGAATGGCGTCGGGAGGCAGGATATTAGGATAGCACTCGGGTTCAATGCCCAGCGCCCACTCACGCGCCTCGGCGGCGACGGAGATGGAGCCGGTGACGAGCACGACCTCGCCGGGTGCGGCGAGGGCCATCGCACACCGCATGCCGTCGGCCACGGTTTCGTATGAGTCGGCGACCGGCATGCCTCGGACCTGCGCCAAGCCGGCCATCTCGTCCGCCGCTGCCGCTTTGGGGTGGCGGGATCGCACGGTTATCACCCTGGGCGATAGCTTCGCCAGCCGTTCCAACATGTCCGTTGCCGAGTGGCCCGACAGCGCGCCGAACACCAGCACTACACCACCGGAGCGTAGCTCAGGGACCGCCTCGAGGAGCCGGACGATTGAGTCGGTGTTGTGGGCACCGTCGGCAACGACCACCGGACCGTCGACAGGCAAGTACTCGACGCGGCAGGGCCAGTTGACGGACGCTAGGCCGGCGGCGATC
>CAVOCN010000102.1:0-5490 GCA_963694205.1 Dehalococcoidia bacterium
CGACCAGCACGAGAACCGCGACTGCCGACCACAGGCCAGCGGAGGCGAAGTCAGACTTGAACCAATCGACGTCGGCGTCTTTTACCCGGTCCCACATGAAAGTGACTGCCAGGAACGCCAGCACGAGTACGGCCAGCCCTATGACGAAGACGGAAAAGCTCATTTGCAGGGCCTGCAGGCTGACGAAGTAGAAAATAAGACCGCTCATTGCCAGGCTGGCGTATATACCGGCCCGCGACCGCAGTTCGAAGGCGGCCACACCCTGGAAAATAACCATCAGGTGAGCCGCCGGGAGCATGCTGCCACTCGCGACGGCGAATATGGAACCCCGCATCAACAGCAGCACCGCAACCACTCCCGCCCCGACTGCGAGCGCTCTCATAGGCGACGACCAGTCGCGGAAGCGCCAGGAGAACCCGTGCCCTGCCGTTACCAGGCCTATGCCCAGCAGCCAGATCGCTGGCGAAGCGCCCGACCAGCCCACGGCGACGTCCGTCCAAACGGCGATGGCGAGTGCGACGACTCGAACGACCGGTCCGTCCCCAGGCACTGCCTTGCGAAGCGATGGCCTCACCCCGATGAGCGCGTTCGGCATCAGTCCGCGCCTGCTGGCGATACGCCGAGCGAAAAAGCGCCAGATTCGACTTTCCCGACCCCGGTGTCTGGGCCAAAGCCAGCGCTCTCCAGCCGTCTCAGGGCCGCTTCCAACTGGCCGGGGTACAGGTCAATCGTGTTCACCCCGTCTAGCCTCACACCCCCGGTGCGGTGCGGGCTAGCATCACCAGCGTCGCCCGTCAGGTGGCGCACGACGACCGTCGCGTCCGGGTGCGCCTTCACCGCAGCGAACACCACGTCGAGGCTGGCGCGGTCGTCCGCCGAGACGATGGCCAGGACCCGCGACCGATCTGTCAGGCCAGCCAGGCGTTCGTGCAGGCCAGGCCCCGTCTCGTAAGGCAGCGCGGCCAGGTCTCGCAACAGCAGGCCAGGCTCGGTGAACTGCCGGTCGAGCGGGCCCGCCGTCACCCTGACACGGCCGCCAGAAGCGCATGCCCGCACCCCGACGCTCGCGGCCACTCTAATGGCGTCTTCGACCGCCTCCCTACCAGCGGTTCCTCTGGGCTCGGCCTGGAAGAAAATGGAGAGGGCGTCGTCCGGGGTGTCTTCATACTCTTTAACGTAGGGTTCGGCCAGTCGGGCCGAGTTGCGCCAGTGCATAGATCGCAGCGGGTCTCCCGGCACGTAGCGCCTGGAACCGACCACGTTCATTCCTGCTCGTACCGCCGCCTGGCCCGCATCTGCTATTCCCGTGAGACCGGCCAGTTCCAGCAGTTCCATTGGGTAGGCCCTGGGCAGCACCAGCTGCTCGACCTCGTCCGCCACGTTGGTCTTGCGACGAAACAGTCCAAACGGAAGGCTGGCCTCGGCCGACAACACGGGTAGCGATTGAAGCCCTCGTTTTTCGAACCTGGCTGTAGAAACCATCTTTGCCGACCTGCCGGGGTTGAGCCACGCGACCATCAGCGCGTCGTGCTCTCCGTCCACCGAGGCGTCTTCATAGCGGTATCGCACCGTCACGAAGACGGCGGGCAAGCGGCCGTGGTTGGTTACGGCGTACTCAATGCTCAGATCGTCCCCGGCCATCGGTCCGAACTCGCTCTCCCATCTGACGATGCGCCTTGCGACCCGCAGCTTGCCCGTGACGAACCAGGGCACTATGGCCGAGACGATGAGCACACCCCACAAAAGCGCGTCGAACAGCAGCAACCACCCGACCCTTGTCATACCCGCTAGGTAGAACAAGGCTATGGCGACCAGCAGTACCCCTACGCCGCGTCGCGTGATGAGGTAAGGCGGCGAAAGCCGTCTCAGGCGATTCATAAGACCGACTAGAGAGGCACCGGGGTGTCGGAGAGGGCCTCGCCCACCAGCTCGGCGGGCGTTATCGCGGAACCCGGCCTGGCCACCATCCTGTGGGTCAACACTGCGGGGGCGACAGTTTTGACATCGTCCGGCAGTACGTAGTCTCGACCGTCCATAGCCGCCCAGCCCTGGGAAGCACGCTGAAGCAGCACGGTGCCCCGTGGGCTGACGCCTCGCTGGGCCAGCGGGTGCTCCCCTGTGGCCCGACACAGCGCGACAATGTACTGCTTAACAGGCATCGCGACCGACACCGACCGCACCCGCGCCTGCATGCCGAGCACGTCGGCGGCGGTCAAGACGGGGCGAACCGTATCCGGGCCACTTTCCTCCAGCGACAAAATGCGAACCTCGTCGTCGGCAGAGGGTCGACCCAGGCTGGTCGAAACGAGGAACCGGTCCAGTTGCGAGTCGGGAAGCGGGAATATGCCGTGGCTCTCAACGGAGTTCTGGGTGGCGATGACTATGAACGGCCGCGGCAGCTTGCGAATCTCGCCGTCCATGCTCACCTGCCCCTCCCCCATCGCCTCAAGCAGCGCGGACTGGGTACGGGGGCCGGTGCGGTTGACCTCGTCGGCCAGCAGGACATTAGAAAATATTGGGCCTGGCAAGAACTCGAAGCTCACCTCTCGCTGGTTGTAAATAAAAGACCCGGTTATGTCGCTGGGAAGCAGGTCCGGCGTGCACTGGACCCTGGCGAACTCCCCGTCTATTGACTGGGCCAGCGTCTTGGCCAAAAGAGTTTTACCCACGCCAGGCGTATCTTCTAGCAGAATGTGGCCGTCGGTAAGCAGCCCGAGCAGCACGAACCTCAGCTTGTCCTCCGTCACGATCACCCGGTCGGTCACGTTGGCCGTCAATCGGTCGAGTCGGTTCTGGAACCTCTCCTGCGAGATCGGGGCCACCGGGCTACCGGCGAGCGACGATGCTGCCCGCTCTCGGAAGCGCTCGGGGTGCACCACAATGCCGCCAGAACCTTTAGTAGCGCCATTAGTAGCGCCGTTGGTGCCGTTGGAGCCTGTGCCTGGCCCGAGCCGGAGTCTCCAGGGTTATCCGGTTCGGTCGAGAATTGAGGGAAGCTGGTCATCTGTCTGTTTCTCCCGTTGTCGGTTTAAAACAAGAACGGCCAGCCGGGGAGGAGAGTATTACTGGCGTGCAGCGCACAAGCGCCAAGTAAACACGGGACTGAACTATGCACCCCACTAAACCCCGCCACACACGGATAGGCCGCTCTTCCTTCGAGCCTAGCTGCCAGCAGGGGCAGTCGGACAGCAATCCACCACCGTTAAGCGGTGTGGGCTGGCACCTAATGCCGGTTGGCGCGAAGCCGGGCCAACACAGAAGGGTCGAACGGGAGATGGCCCACGTCCGCCCTGGCCCAGGGCTCCAGCGGCGGTACGTCGACGGGTAGCAGGTCGACCATGCGGTCGAAGACGAACTCGGCAATCGTGGGAAGCGAGGCAACGTCTTCAGCGTTGTAGCGCACCAGCGTATCCCGCGCACCGGAGTCGCCGTCCTCCCACATGCGCCACAGCCGTACGGCGTCCCTGCCGTCCACGCCAGTGAGATCGCCGCGGTCCAGGCCGATGCGTTGCTCCGCCGCCTTCAGGCCGCCCCTGTAACCCAGGCGCCGCAGCGCGTACATAAGATCGATGTGGGCCTTATCGTCGAACAGGGGCCGCCCGAAAAAGTGCTCCAAAAACGGCAGGTCGAACGACTTGCCATTGAACGTGAGTAACAGGTCATAGCGGTCCAGGCTGGCGGGAAAATCGCGCAGGTTTTCCCCGGAAACGTAGGCGTGGAAGCCCCCCTTGTCGAGCACACCGACCATGGTTACGTCCGAGTCGCGGGCCGACAGGCCGGTGGTTTCTATATCGATGAACGCCGCCCTGTCCCGGAAATGTGGGTACATCCGCCACCGCTCCGATGACGGCAGCAGGGCGTCAAAATAGGCCGCGTCACCGTCGGCCAGCTTCGCTTCGCACTCTCGCAACAGCGGTTGCAGGTATGAACGAGAGGCCGCGAGCCTGGGTGGGAGTTCCGCTGCCGCCTCGATGTGCTCCCAGGTCTCAATGCCGAGAGCCCATAGCTCTTCTTCCAGCACTTCGCCGATCCCTGGTAGATGTATGAATGAACGTCTGAGCATGAGTAGGCCCCGGGCCGACAAAAGAATAAATGTTCTAGAGGCATTTGTCTCCTAAATGCCCTGTCGCAACTGGGTCGCAACCAGAGGGGCGACCTAACTCGCACGAGTTCGTGCAGTTACAGTTACTGAGCCCCAAAACAGATAGCAGGCTTATGGAACGAAAAGCACAACCTAACGTTTTTCGACTCGACCCCAGGCTGACGGCCGTGGCCCTCGGCTTGCTGTCACTCGGGTGGGCCATCCTGACGTTCTACCTGCTCACAGACCCGGAGCCGCCCGGCTCCGGGCTCAGTTCCGGCGAGGGTTCGCTGCCCCAATGGGTGCTGCCGACGGTGGGCCACTTCGGGTTGTTCGGTGGGCTTTCGGTGTTGCTGTTCACGCCGTTAATGGCGTCGACTCCCCTGACCAGGCGTCCCGTATTGGCCGCCATCGGTGTCGCGTTGGTGGCGACAATATACGGCGGCGGACTGGAGTTGTACCAGTCAACCCTGCCCACCCGGTACGCCTCGTGGGAGGACGGCATGGTCAACTTCGCCGGGGCCATCTCTGGTGTAGTGTTGGTGCTCCTCGCTCTCCGAATCAATCGCGCCAGAGGTCACTAATGCTCACTGAAGCCGCCAGGCAGTTCGCCGAACAAAACAGCAAAGCCGTCCTGACCACCTTCCGAAAGAGCGGGGCAGCCCAGATGAGCGTCGTCATGTGTACACCAGTTGGTGACGGCGTCTCCCTGACCACCCCTGACGACCGCGCCAAGCTCAAGAACCTTGCCCGCGACCCGAGATGCTCCCTGTTAGTCGCCCAAGATGACTGGTGGGGCTACGTCGTCATCGAGGGCAGTGCCAGGATCGACACCGTCGAGACGCTCGGCCGCGACGAATTTTTGACAGCGTGCAGGCAAATCTTCCGGCAGATATCGGGCGAGCACTCCGACTGGAATGAGTACGACCAGGCGATGATCGATGAGCGCCGCGCCATCGTCACCGTCGTGCCCGACCGGGTCTACGGCACCGGCATCTAGCGCCGCGCCATTCGCCACTGGATGAGGCCCGAGTCGTAGGCCTGGAAACCTACCGTCTGGAACCCCTGCCTGCTCGCACCCCGCCCGAACAGTGGTATTCCCGTACCCAGCACAACGGGGAAAGAGGTCAAGATGACCTCGTCGATCAAACCCTCATTGAGCATGATCGTGTTTATTTGTCCGCCACCGACCAGCCAGACGTCCCCGCCCGATTCCCCCAGTAGCGACCGGGTAAAACCCGCCACGTCTTCGTTTACGAATCGCACGTAAGGCTCGTCGCCCCGGTCGGCCCGGCCGGAACGGGTGAAGACGTAGTTCGTCTTGTCCGGGTACGGTAACTCGTCAGCCGTTAGAACCACCCGGTAGGTCTCCATGCCCATCAGCGTCGTGTCGATAGATGCGTAGAACT
>CAVOCN010000103.1:0-5489 GCA_963694205.1 Dehalococcoidia bacterium
CTCAAACCAATGGTCCTCGCTGTGGCTGGCTGGGTGGTGCTACTCGGCTTTGTGGCGTGGAACCTGGCGCTGTTCGGTGAAGGCGGAACCAGTTCCGCCGCCTGGCTCTTAATCACGCTCGTATTTGGTGCGGGCGTTCTCATCTTCGCGGGCTTTTACCTCTACGAAAAAGTTGGCAAGCGCCCGTTCGTTGCCATGGCCGTGCTGGGAATAGTTGCAGCGCTACTGGTCATCACCGTGAGGACCGGGGCCAGGGTCGCCTACGAAAACGGAGACGTCCCGGTAGAGATGCTCGTCTACACCCAGACATCGCCCGACATCCCGGAACTTGCCCGGGTCATCGCCAACTCTGCGTCCGAGGGGAACCAGAAACCAAAAGTCACCATCGACTCCACCAGCGGGTTCCAGTGGCCCTGGGCCTGGTACCTGCGAGACATTGCCGACGCCGGGTACCCCGTCTACGACAACAACGCCCTCGCCTCGCCGCCAGACGCCGAGGTCTTGCTCCTGCACGTAAACAACGAAAAGGAAGCCGAGTCCATTCTCCAAGACGAATTCGGTGAGGGCGTGCGTCTCAAGCACCGGTGGTGGTTCCCGGAGCAAAGCTACCGGGGTTTAACCTTGGGCAAGTTCGTCAAATCGTTCGCCGACCGCGATTCTTGGCGCCGGGCCATGGACTACTTCATGCACCGCAAAGTCAGCTTCAGGCTGGGTAGCGAGGACGCGTTCGTGTTCTTCTCCGACGAAGAACTCAGGAGCTTCACTCCTCCGACCCCCCGGTAAGGGCGACGCCTCGCTAGGGGCAACTCCCCGCTAGCGGCCACTGGCTGGCAGGGACAGACCCTCAGGGTGCGCCCCGTGCCCTCCGTGAATTGGGCGCACCCGTGTACCCTGTTCGGGTGATCGGCCGGGGAAAAATGTGGATTGGTCTGGGCGTCAGCGTTGCGATGTTGGCGCTGTTCCTGCTCACCATCGACGTGCGGCGTATGGCCGATGCCCTCGCGGACGCGAACTATTTGTGGGTCATCCCCGCCGTCGCTCTTTACCTTGTGTCCGTCGTGTTCCGCACCCTGCGCTGGCGCGTCCTGCTCCTGCACATGAAACCTGTGTCGGTAACCCGCCTGTATCCCGTCGTGGTCGTTGGTTACATGGCCAACAACATCCTGCCCATGCGGCTCGGCGAGCTGGTTCGCAGCTACTACGTGGGCGAGCGCGAGGGCATTAGCAAGAGTGCCGCTCTCGCCACGGTGTTCGTCGAGCGCGTACTCGATGCGCTGACGTTGATGATCTTCATAGTCGTCATCGCCCTGTTCATCCCGCTGGGCGGCGTGGCCGAAGGCTTTGGTGAACGCTCCGGTGTCGCCTGGCCGTTGTTGGTCGTCGGTGCGACCCTCCCATTCGTGGCCATCTTCGGGGTCATGGTGGCCATCGCCCGCTACCCCCTAGCAGCCCAAAGCGTCGTTGACCGAATCGCCGTTATCTTGCCCGGCCGGGTGGGCGGCCTGGCGTCGAGTCTGGCGGCCACGTTCATCCTGGGCCTCGTTCCGCTCAAGAGCGCCCGGGCCATAGCGCTCCTGTTTTTCCTATCCGTGCCCGTATGGCTGTTTGAGGCGAGCCTGTTCTACATGATCGGCATCTCTTTCGACCTGCAAAGCGCAGTCGGGGGGCATGGCAACCTCGTAGTCGCAGCCATACTGGTGACTGCGGTCGCCAACATCGGTGCATCGGTTCCCGCCGCCCCCGGTGGCATAGGGCTCTTCGAGTTGATAGCTAGAGAGACGCTCGTACTATTGCCTCTCGGGTTAGTAGACCGGGCCGTGGCGGGCGGCTACGCGGCGGTTGTGCACGCGGCCTTGCTGTTGCCGATGATATTGATGGGGCAGGGCATACTGTGGTCCGATCAGGTCTCCCTCAAGCGCCTGTGGCGCTCCGGCCGGCCCCCCGAAGAAAACGCCGAAAACGAGGCCGAATACACTGGGGATGCCGATAATTAGGGTGACAGCATGAAAATCGGAATCATCGGTGCAGGTGCCGCCGGGCTGGCCGCCGCGTACGAACTGGGCAAGGCGGGTCACCAGACGGTCGTGTATGAGCGCGCGCCATTTCTCGGCGGCCAAGCCTCGACGTTCGATGTAGGAGGCTCGCCGCTAGAGCGGGGCTATCACCACCTGTTCACTTCCGACACGGCGATCCTCGAACTTATAGAAGACATCGGCCTGGGCGACCGCATGAACTGGTTTGAGTCGAGCGTCGGCATCCTCTCAGACGACGGGAAGATCCGCAGCCTCGTTACGCCGATGGACCTGCTCCGCTTTTCGCCCCTGAACATCATTGACCGAATCAGGCTGGGCGTGGTCACCATGCTGCTGAACTGGCGCAAAGACTGGCGTGGCCTGGAAGGGGTGACAGCCGATGAATGGATACGGCGCTGGGCCGGGTCGGGCGTCTACGACACGGTGTGGGGGCCTTTGCTGCGCGGCAAGTTCGGTGAAGAGAACTTCGACAAAGTCGGCATGCCCTGGTTCTGGGGGAAAATCCACACCCGCTTCGCGTCCCGGGGCAAGGGCATGACCAAGGAACTGCTCGGCTACCCCATGGGCAGCTTCGGGGAGGTCTTCGAAGTCCTGGCAGACAAAGTGCGCGAACTGGACGGTGAGGTACACCTGTCGGCTTCCGTAGACCGAGTTAGCGTCGACGACGGCGTTGCCACGGGCCTCGAAGTAACTCTGGGCGACGGCGAGTCGTCGGCCGACAGCTTCGATGCGGTGCTGGCGACGACACCTTCGTTTATCTTTCCCAAACTGGTGCCGCCCATGCCGGACGACTACGCTCAGCGCCTTTCTGGCGTCACCTACATGGCGGCGGTGCTCATAATCCTCGAACTCGATCGGCCGCTTACAGACGTGTACTGGCTCAACGTCGCCGACCGGTCCATCCCCTTCGTGGGGGTTATCGAGCACACCAACATGATCGACCCATCCCTGTACGGCGGTAAGCACATCGTCTATCTGTCCAACTATCTCAGTATCGACAGCCCTCTTTATGCCATGAGCCATGAAGAGCTGCTGGCGGAGTACCTGCCTCACCTGCGCAAGATAAACCCAGACTTTGACGATAGCTGGGTTCAGACCAGCCACCACCACAAAGTCGGGGCCGCCCAGCCCATCATCGGCACCCGGTACTCCGAACGCATCCCCGACCACCGGACGCCGTTCGAGCGGCTATACCTCGCCAACACGACTCAAATTTACCCTGAAGACAGGGGAACCAACTACTCCGTGCGCATGGGCAGGCAGGTCGCCCGCCTGATGCTCGACGACCTGGCGTAGGGCCCAGCCTGTGTTCTGGCCTCCAGGGCCAGGGGGGCCGGCCTTTGTTGGGCGGGGTCTTTCTGGTACCATTTGTGATGTCTGCCACAAACTCGATTATTACCCACAGGAGATAGGGCTTGCCGCCCGATGTCACCCCGAAAATCGGCCCAACGGCCGAGGCCGAATCTGAGGCTCTAAAGCAGCGAATACAAAGCGCGGTCGAGTCTCAAAAAAGACCGACCGTGACAGTCCTTTCATCGCTCCTGGCGATAGAGGATGAAATTGGCTTCATCCCAGAAGAGGCCATCGAACTGGTGGCTTCCCATTCGGGCGCAACCATCAACGAGGTATGGGGCGTCGCGTCTTTTTATCCCAATTTTCGCTTTTCGCCCCCGACCGAACACATAGTAGAAGTTTGCTGGGGTCCCAGCTGTCACCTGGTTGGGTCTACTGAGATCATCGGGGCTGTGCTCGGTGAACTGGGCCTCCAAGGCGAAGGGGACACCCCCGACGGCGTCGCTACCCTGAAGCTGAACACCTGTCTGGGGGCGTGCTCCCAGGCCCCCGTCATGAGCATCGACCATCGCCTTATGGGCCGTATCACCCCCGACGGCGCAAGTTCGGGCATCGCCGCAATGAAGGGCAAGTGATGGCAACCCATCAAGAGCTAAAAGCCACTGCCGACAAGCGCTGGAAAGAGCTAACCGAGGGCCAGCGGCCATGGATCCGCATCGGCACCGCCATCTGTGGCCACGCCGCCGGTGCGCTCGACACCCTCGCGGCGTTGAACGCCAAACTCGGATCTTCCGGAGTAGAAGCGACCGTCGACGAGGTCGGCTGCCTGGGCATCTGCTACGCCGAACCCCTCGTTGACGTCACGCTACCCGGCGGGTTGCGCCTGTTTTTCCGCAACGTCGGAGTAGACGACGTCGATGCCATAGTCGACGGCTACATCAAGGGCGGCAACATCCCAGCCGAAGGCGTCATGGGATATTTGCCCCAAGACGGCGGGCCCCAAGGCGTATTCGACGGCGTGCCCAACCTCAATGACATCCCGCAAATAGGCCGCCAAAAGCGCGTCGCGCTGCGAAACGCGGGCACCACCGCCCCGGCCGACGTTTACCAGTACCTTGCTCGCGGCGGCTACGCCGGTCTGAACCGCGCCCTGACCGAAATGAAGCCCGGAGACGTCATCGAAGAAATGAAGTCCTCCGGCCTCAGGGGTCGCGGAGGCGCAGCCTTCCCCACCGGGGTCAAGTGGAGCTTCATGAGCCGGGGCGAAAACCCCAAGTACATCCTGTGCAACTGTGAAGAGGGCGACCCGGGGGCCTTCAACGACAAGGCGATTTTGGAAAGTGATCCATATACGACCATTGAGGGCATAACCATAGCTGGCTACGCCACCGGCTCATCCAACGGCATCATCTTCATCCGCCACGGCCACGACGGCCCCATCGACCGCGCCGAAGCGGCCGTCAAACAGGCGTACGAAGCAGGCCTGCTGGGCAAGAACATACTCGGCACCGAGTTCAGCTTCGACATCGAAATCTCACTCACCGGCGAATCCTACGTCGCTGGCGAAGAGACCGCGCTCATGGAAGCCGTCGAAGGCCACCGTTCCATGCCCAGGGCGAGACCACCGTTCCCCGCAGCCTTCGGGGTATGGGGCAGGCCGAGCACAATAAACAACGTAAAAACGCTGTCATACGCACCGTCCATTCTCGAAAACGGGGCGAAGTGGTTCTCCGACATCGGCGTCAACAAATCCACCGGCACGGCCATCATCTGCCTCAGCGGCAACATTACCTACCCTGGCATCTACGAAGTCCCCATGGGGCTGACCATCGGGGAGGTCATCAACGAAATAGGCGGTGGGGTGCCGGAGGGTCGGAAACTAAAGCTCTTGCAGACCGGCGGCCCATTGGGGGGCGTCCTGTCCGACCAGTCGTCCGACGTGCATCTCGACTTCGATGAGATGCGCGAGGCCGGTGCCATTCTCGGCTCCGGCGGCATCATCGTTGCCGACGAAAGAACATGCGCAGTAGATTTAACGAGAGTCCTTGTGGCGTTCTGCCAGTACGAATCTTGCGGCAAGTGCTTCCCCTGTCGACTCGGCACGACCAACCTGCTCGAAATTGTGGAACGCATCTGCGCCCACGAAGACCGGCCCGGTGACGT
>CAVOCN010000104.1:0-5423 GCA_963694205.1 Dehalococcoidia bacterium
TAGCACCGAATATTAGATGCCCGGCGTAAGAGAACGCGGGCATCACGGCCAGGTCTTTGTTGACGACTCTGACATCGTCGCGAACATTGCGGTGGTCCAGTAATTCTCTAACAGGCACCTCCACTAACCCGGCCACTTCAGATGGGTTAATCATGAACTTGTACGGCTGGTCTATGGCCCCCACGAATGCGCTGATGGCGAAGTCGCTGCTGGTGGAGAAAACCCCCAGTTCGCCCAGTACCTCCACGTCGCCGGAAACTACCCCCACCTCTTCGTGGGCTTCGCGAAGGGCGGTTTGCAGCAGGTCGGCGTCGGAGGGTTCGCATCGCCCGCCAGGGAAGGACATTTCCCCGGGGTGTCTGGTCAGCGCTTCACTTCGTTTGCTGAGCAGCACGGTGCTGCCTTCGCCGCTTCCATACAGCAAGACCAGCACACCCGCCGGGGTCAGGCCCGAGGGGTCGACGGTCGACGGGTTGTGCTCGGCGAAGGTGCGCCGCACCACCTCTCGGGTGGCCTTATCCATTACGCGGAGACCGGGGCCATTATTCGAAAATGGAGGCCGTGACCTCTTCGATGCTTCGCTGCACTGTATGGTCGTCGGTGACCGCCCAGGCGACGGCCACCTGGCAGGCTCGGCGGGGTGCGATACCGGCGGACATTAGCTTGCCAGCGTAGATGAGCAGCCGGGTACTCGCGCCCTCGGCGAGCCCATGCTCACGCAGGTTCCGCACTTTTTGGCCCAGCTTGGCCAGCTGCATAGCGGTGTCGGAGTCGACCCCAGACTCATGTTCGACGATCTCAGCCTCAATCTCTATGGGCGGCGGGAAGAACTCGATGGCCACGAACCTCTGACGGGTGCTGTGCTTGAGGTCTTTAAGCGCGCTCTGATAGCCGGGGTTGTAAGACAGGACGAGCAGGAAGCCATCGGCGGCCTCCAGTAGTTCGCCCTTCTTTTCTATGGGTAGAACGCGCCTGTGGTCTGTCAGGGGGTGAATAAGTACCGTCGTGTCCTTGCGGGCCTCGACGATCTCGTCGAGGTAGCAGATACCGCCCGCTTTCACGGCCCTGGTCAGCGGGCCGTCGATCCACACCGTGGAGTCGCCCTCAAGAAGGTACCGTCCAACCAGGTCGCTGGCGGTCAGGTCTTCATGGCAGGCAATGGTGACGAGCGGCAGGTTGACGCCGTCCTTTTCAGACTCTGCGTCTGACTTTTTGCCCTGCCTAACTCTAGTTAAGGGGCGACCCAAACGGTATGACATGTACTCGACGAACCGGGTCTTGCCCACGCCGGTCGGCCCTTTGAACAGGATGGGAATACGCTCGGCATAGGCCGCCTCGAAGAGTTCGATTTCGTCCCCGGTGGGAACGTAAAACGGCTCTTCTTTGAGGTGGTATTCCTCGATTATGTAGCTCTGGTATAGGGTTTTGGTCGACTTATCCGACGTGGTCATATTTGGTTAGTGCCCCCCCGGGCCGCCTCGATCCGTGTGTTGTAGACCTGCTCGATTCGGTCTCTCAGTTGGTCGAGAGACCCGTCATTTTCAATTATCTCGTCCGCTGCTTCGCGGCGCTCGTCCGACGACATCTGCGACCGTATTCGGGCCTGAATGGCCCCCTCGTCGCCACCGAAACGCGGTGCCAGTCGATCCATCACCACGCTGGCGGGTGCATCGACTACCCAGACCTCGTCTACAAGATCGTTCCAGCCCGCTTCGAGCAGGATGGCGGCCTCGACAACCGCGACCGTTACGCCCGCCTCTTTAAGGCCTCTCAGGCGCTCGCTCACCACTTTTCGGATTAGAGGATGCACCAGGCCGTTTAACCTGGCCATCGCCCCCTCGTCAGCGAAAACGAGCTTCCCGAGAGCGGCCCGGTCTACCTCGCCGTCGGCACCAACGATGCCCTGCCCGAAAGCGGCCACTATGTCACCGAACCCGGCCGTGCCCGCGGCGTAGACCTCGTGGCCCACGACGTCTGCGTCGATGGCCGTTGCGCCCAGCCGCCTCAGGATGTCGACGACTGTGGACTTGCCCGTGCCAATGCCGCCGGTTAGTCCGATTACGATCATGTTTTCGGCAGCCAAGTTGCCATTCTAGCAACGGGCTTCGAGAGGGTCAATTTGCCAGGGCTACCGGCGACAAGCCCGTGCAGGGTCGGCCGACAGCGTTCGTTCAAATGGGCCGGTCCAACAAGCCTAAAGATACGCTGCCATATAATTCATACGCATCATCGGACTGGCGACGCCGTCGTAAAAAGTTAAGTAAGAAAGAGCCAGTAGTGACCCAAAAACTACGCGATCTTCCGAGTGTTGACCGGGTGCTTATGGACGACCGGGTCCAGGCCCTTGCCGAGCGCTTCACTCGCGACGCAGTCGTGGAACTGGTGCGCGACGCCCTGGGCCGGGCCCGCGCCAGCGTCGGTGCTGGCGGCGAGGTGCCCGACACAGCCGCCCTGGCCCAAGCCGTACTCGAAGCCTCGGTCCAGTGGAGTGCATGGCCTACCCCGGTCATAAATGCCACCGGCGTAGTGCTGCACACAAACCTCGGACGCGCCCCGCTCAGCGACGACGCAATCGCCTCCGCTCGGGCCGTAGCTGGGAATTACACCGACCTCGAATACGACCTGGCCGTCGGCCGTCGGGGTTCGCGCCAGGCGGCTATTGCCGGGCTTGTTTGCCAGGTGACAGGCGCAGATGCGGCGCTGGTCGTCAACAACAACGCCTCGGCGATGCTGCTGGGGCTGATGGAGTTCGCCACAGGCAAGCAGGTAATCGTCTCCCGTGGTGAGGCGGTAGAGATTGGCGGAGGGTTCCGCATTCCCGACGTGCTGCGGCACAGCGGCGCCGAACTGGTCGAGATTGGCACCACAAACCGGACCTACGTGGGCGACTTCGAGGCGGCCATTACTGAGCGTACCGGGGCCATTCTCGCCGTGCACGCCAGCAACTTCCGCACCGTCGGGTTCACTCACGCACCGTCCATTTCCGAACTGGTAGAGCTGGGCAGGCGGCGCGGCGTGCCGGTGCTGCACGATCTTGGCAGCGGCTGTTTGCTCGACACAACCGAGTACGGCCTGGCGCACGAACCCATGCCCCAAGAGAGCCTGGCAGCCGGTGTGGACCTCGCGTTCTTCTCCGGCGACAAGCTGCTGGGCGGCCCCCAGGCCGGGTTGATAGCGGGCACCAGCGATGCCGTCGGCCGGCTGGCGAAACACCCGGTGGCACGGGCGGTGCGCACCGACAAGATGTCACTGGCGGCCCTGGCCAGCACGCTGCTGCACTACCTGCGCGGTGAAGCGACCGAGAAGATCCCTGTTTGGGCGATGATCGCCACCAGCCCCGAACGCATCGCAGAGCGAGCCGGGGCGTGGTGCAAAGAAATCGGAGCCGGGTCGGCCGTTATCGAGACTCGCTCGACCATCGGTGGCGGTAGCCTGCCCGGCGAGACGCTTAAGTCTTTCGCCCTCTCTATTGACCCAGAAGGAATTGGCGCGTCAGCACTGGTGGCCAGGCTCCGGTCCGTCGCCACGCCGGTGATCGCCCGCATTGAGGACGAGCGGGTGTTGCTCGACCCCCGTACCGTGCTGCCCTCGCAAGACGCCGCCCTCCTGGCCGGGTTGGCCTCGGCTATGAGGAGCGACTAACGTGCCCCGAGACCCGGATCAGCGGCGGCCCAGCATCGTCGACCGCCTGTCGGTCCCGCAGGAGGTTCACCTGCGGCTGATGAGAGTGCGACCGGCCTTGATCAAGCTTGATGCATATTTACGTGAGGCCAAAGGCGCGGGCTACCCCAGGGTGCGCGTCATCCACGGTAAGAGTGGCGGCATAATGAAGGCGGCCGTGCGCGAGCACATGACGGGCCATCCGCTGGTCAAGCGCTACTACGACGCGTCTCCGGCGGAGGGGAACGGCGGCGTAACCATCGCCGTCATGAAGTAGAGGCCATGACGCTCTTCGAACACCAGGAAGAATCGACGCTCCGCAGCGAGGCTCCCCTCGCCGCCCGCATGCGCCCGCAGTCGTTCGAGGAGTTTTTCGGACAGGACCATCTCGTGGGGCCGGAGCACGTGCTGCGCCGAAGCATCGACGCAGACATGCTGCCCTCGATGATCCTCTGGGGGCCGCCGGGGTCGGGCAAGACGACACTTGCCCTGCTCATATCCGGCATGACGAAGGCCTACTTCGAGCCGATCAGCGCAGTGACTTCCGGCGTGGCCGATTTGCGCAGGGTTATTAAAGAGGCGCGGGACCGTCTCGGCATGGACCGGCGGCGCACCGTCCTGTTCGTGGACGAGATTCACCGCTTCAACAAGGCGCAGCAAGACGTCGTGCTGCCCCACGTCGAGTCGGGCGTCGTTACGTTGATTGGGGCGACGACCGAGAACCCGTCGTTCGAGGTGATCGGCCCGCTGCTCTCCCGCTCGCGTGTGTTCACGCTCAAGCCGCTGTCCGACGAGCAGATCGGCGGCATACTCGCCCGCGCCGTCGCCGACTCTGAACGCGGCCTCGCTGCACTCAAGCCTCGCTTTGACGACGACGCCAAGCGGGCGCTGGTGACGTTCTCCGGCGGCGACGCCCGAGTCGCGCTAAACGCGTTGGACCTGGCGGTGTCAGCGGCCGAGCGGGGTGAGGACGGCACCCGGCACATAACGCTCCAATTGGTAGAGGAGACAATGCAGCGCCGGTCGCCACGCTACGACAAGGCGGGCGACAACCACTACGACACCATCTCGGCGTTCATAAAGTCCGTGCGCGGCTCCGACCCGGACGCGGCCATCTACTGGCTGGCCCGCATGCTGGACGCCGGGGAGGACCTCATGTTCATCGCCCGCCGCATCGTCATCCTCGCCGCCGAGGACATCGGCCTGGCGGACCCGCAGGCGCTGTCCATCGCCATCGCCGCCCAGCAGGCCGCCCATCTCATAGGCATGCCCGAGGCCCGAATCCCTCTCGCCGAGGCGGTCATCTACCTGGCCACGGCGCCCAAGTCCAACTCCGCCTACAAGGCGATTGGAGCGGCCCTAGCGGACGCGAAAAAGACCCCCAACGAACAGGTGCCCATGCACCTGCGCAACGCCGTAACAGGGTTGATGAAGTCCGAGGGCTACGGCGAGGGCTACAAGTACTCGCACGACTTCGACGAGCACTTCAGCCCCATGGAGAACCTGCCCGAAAAGCTAAAGGGCCGCCACTACTACGACCCCTCCGACCAGGGAGCCGAACGCGAGGCCGGGCAGCGCCACCGGGACCGGTGGGGCGAGGGCGAGTCCGGCGAGCCGCCGAAGGGCTAACCCTTAGCCACCCCGTCGCGGAACCGCTCCATTGACGCCGTTAGCTCGGCGGGCGTGTCGCCGGGGAACAGCCAGAAGATGTTGTTTACGCCCGCTTCTTCGAAGCGCTTAACGTCGTCGGCTATCTGCCCGTC
>CAVOCN010000105.1:0-5384 GCA_963694205.1 Dehalococcoidia bacterium
TGACCTCACCGTTCAGCCCCATGCCGGAGGACCGGTCCCATATGGTGTCGACGCCAAACGCCGACCGTGGGGCATTTGCGGCCTCGTCGAGGCTGAAGGTACGGGTCGAGCCGGTGGGCTCTTTGAGTAGCGGAGAAACGTTGAACTGCATGCGCTGCTAGCTGGACGGCTCCTAGACGTAAGGTCTGGAACACGCCACCATGCGACCAAGAATTTTAGACACAGTGGTTGATTTGTGTCAAGTTTCACACAGTCCGAAAATGGGCGAAAATCGGAGGTGCTAATTGGACTTTGAACTGACGGGGAAACGGGCGCTGGTTACCGGTGGCAGCCGGGGAATTGGCAAAGCTATAGCCAGGGTACTGGCAGCTGAAGGCATGGACGTGGCAATTGCGGCCCGGGGAGCGGAGGGGCTGACGGCGACGGCGACCGAACTGGCCAGGGAGACCGGCCGCACTATTGTTCCCGTAACGGCCGACACCGGTGACGCCGACTCGGTGCGCCGCATGGTCGCTGAGAGTGCGGCTGCGCTGGGGGGCATCGATGTTCTTGTAAACAATGCGGCCAAGCCGGGTGGCCAGGCTACGCCGCCGTCGCTTAGCGAGATAACCGAGGAGGCGTTCTGGGACGACATGAACGTGAAGGTAATGGGCTACCTCAGATGCGCGCGTGAGGTGGCTCCCGCTATGGCGGCCCAGGGCTGGGGTCGCATCATTAACGTTTCTGGGCTTGCCGCACGGGGCTCCGGGTCGACCATCGGCAGCATGCGCAACGTCGCGGTTGCTGCCATGACCAAGAACCTTGCCGACGAACTCGGGCCGCACGGCGTGAACGTCACCGTCGTCCATCCGGGCCTTACCCGGACCGAGGCAACGCCTGTCATGCTTGCGGCCAGGGCCGAGGCTCTTGGGATTACGCCTGCCCAGTTTGAACGCCAACTCGGTGAAAGTAACTCGGTGCGGCGGCTCATTGATGCGGCCGAGGTGGCCGATGTTGTCGCATTTCTCGCATCTCCGAGGTCGGGGTCGATCAACGGGGACGCAATTGCTTGCGGAGGCGGGGCGGGCACGGCTATCCACTATTGATGGGTATTTCGGGGTTCGGGGTCGTTTTGTGAGGTTGACAAGCGACCGCTGAACGCCTACATTGCCGGGTGGACGGGCTTATTGATACTAAGTATCAATTACGGAAGGGAACATCTGATTTGGGCCTCTTAGGCAGCAAAACTAAAGAGCGAGCCGCTCAAGATCCGACCTGGGAGAACGCCGGAGAGAAGGCCTGGGAGAAGACCGGGGAGGCTCAGGCCACCCCTGCGATTAAGGTCGAGAATCTGACCGTCGAGTTCAACGGATCGTTGGCGCTCGATGACGTTTCTTTCGAGGCCGGGCCGGGGATGTTAGTGAGCGTGGTCGGTCCGAACGGCTCTGGTAAGAGCACGCTCATGCGCGCCCTCGTGGGGTTGGTGGCTCCGACCAGTGGCTCGATCCGCATAAACGGTCTTTCGCCTATTAAAGCGCGAGGGCAGATTGCCTATGTTCCGCAGCGCGAACACGTCAACTGGCGCTTCCCCATTACGGCACTCGATGTGGTGATGCAGGGCCGGACAAGGTCTATTGGCCTGTTCAAGATGCCAGGTAGAGGGGACAAAGAGATTGTTCGCCAGGCCCTGGAGCGGGTGCACATGCAGGACCGGGCGAACGCTCTCGTACAAGAGCTATCAGGAGGTCAGCGCCAACGGGTGTTCGTGGCCCGGGCCCTGGCTCAGGAAGCCAGCATCATTTTGCTGGACGAGGCCATGAGCGGGGTGGACGTTGTTTCTCAGGAAACGCTCTTTGAGGTTTTTAACGAGCTTCGTGATGAGGGCAAAACGATAGCCGTGGCCACCCACGACCTGGCCGAACTTGCCGACCGCTACGACACCTGCCTGTGCCTGAACTGCCGCATGTGCGGGTACGGCCCGGTGGAGAGCACGCTCACCCCGGCGGTGCTGGAGCAGATGTACGGGGCGTCGCCGTCGCATATTCACCATCATGTGCCTGCTATTGGCGAAGAGGATCATGGACACGATCATTGACGCGATCTATGACCCGTTCCGACACGGGTTCATGGTGCGCGCGCTGGTGGTTTCGCTGCTGGTCGGGATTATGTGCCCGGTCATCGGCAGCTACGTGGTCACCCGCCGGTTGGCCTTCATGGGAGACGCTCTCTCCCACGCCATAATGCCGGGGCTGGTGGGGGGATTTCTCATAGGCATCAGCCCGTTCGCCGGTGCCATACCCGTCGGCATTGGGGTGGCCCTGCTGATAGGTGTCGTGTCCCGACGCACCGGGGTGAGCGAGGACACGACCATTGGCATTATGTTCGCCGGGCTGTTCGCATTGGGGCTGACAATGCTCACCAAAGCGGACGGCATACCGGTGGACCTGGAAGACATTTTGCTTGGCCAGGTGTTGGCCGTGTCGCCCGCCGACGTCTACGTGACTTTGGGCCTGGCCGCAGGCGTGCTCACGGCCCTTGCCCTGCTTCATAAGGAGCTTGTGTTCGCCAGCTTCGACCCTATTGGCGCGACTGTCGCCGGGCTGCCGACCGCCGCGCTGGACTACGCCCTGTTGGTGTTGCTGGCGCTGGTTATCGTATTGGCTGTACAAGCTGTGGGCGTGGTGCTGGTGATGGCCATGCTTGTGACACCGGCGGCCACAGCGTACCTGCTGGTGCGAGGGTTCATCCCTATGATGGCCCTGAGCGCCCTGCTAGGCGTCGTAGCCGCCATAGGCGGTCTGTACCTGTCGTTCTACTACAACCTGCCCTCTGGACCGGCGATGACGCTGGTAGCCACCGGCCTGTTCTTGCCAGTCGCTGCTGTGCGCCGCCGTACGGCTTAGGCAAGAACCGGCTCGCCCGCGCTTCGCGTAGCTCTTACCGAACGGGCCTGCGCCGCCAGCCGGGCAGCGCGCGAACCCGACTAGATACCCTTTAGCAAGCCAAGGCGTTCCATATAATCGAATGATGAAAAGAAAAGTTCTACTCACTTTTATTACAGGGATTACAGGGCTGGTAGCTGTTGCGGCTGCGGCCTGCGGTGGCGGTGGCGGTGACACCGAGTCGGTTCCCACCCCGGCCCCGACCGTCGCACCGGCGACACCGACTTCCGTACCTGAACCCGTTGTTTCGGGCGGGTCATCGAATGTCGTAGACATCGACCCGGCCCGCCTCAGTGAGATACAGGCAGCGCTGGGGAGCGTGCTGACGAGCGAGTCGTTCCATTTTGCACTTGATGCCTCGATACAAGCGTCAGTTGCCGGGATTAGCCTTGATATACCTGTCTCTGCAGCCGGAGACTTCCAGCCGCCCGACCTCTCACACGCGACCCTGTCGATCAACATGGGCTTCGTGTCGTTTGAGATAGAGACGGTGACGGCAGACGGCTTCGCATACGCCACGGACCCGCAGACGGGAGAGTGGACCAAAAGCGCCGACGCCGGAGGCCTGCTCTCCGGCCCGCACGTGGTCATAGCGCTCGTCCTACAGATCGCAGACCAGATGCATGTTGTGGGCACCGAGTCGATAGGGGACGTCCCCGTCCTGCACCTTCGCGCCGACGATGCGCTGGGCGTCCTGGGCGCCGACCCGGATGGGTCTGCGACGGTAGATGTGTGGGTCGACCTGGACACCCTTACACCCGTGCGCATTGGCGTTGAGGGTGAGATATCGCTTTCCGACCTGGGCGACCAGTTCCCCGCACAGATAGGCGGCGGCCCCGCCAAGTTCGCCGCCACAATCACCATTTCCGACTACGGAGTGCCAGTTGTAATTGACGTACCCGTCGTGGAAACGACGCTCGTAGACGGCAGGCTGCCCGGCCGTAAGGTTGAGTTGCAGATCGATCTTGTCGTCGATTTCGCCACGTCGCACCCCGCATACAAGTCCACACCGGCGACCTCTGGCTGGCACTACGGCCCGCCCAACGCCCCGGCCAAGTGGGGGGTACATGACGATTTCGTTATCGACGAGGTGCTGTTGCAGAACCTTGTTCAGGGCGGCGTCGGGCTGCACTATAGCTGCCCGGACGGCTGCCCGGAAATTGTCGCCGCCTTCACCGAGGTTGCGGGCCTCTACGACAAGATCATCGTCTCGCCCTATATCGGAATGGACTACAAGATTGCCCTGACGGCCTGGACCTACATTGACGAGATGGATGAACTCGACCTGGACAGGCTCGATATTTTCGTCAGGGCCCACCACAACTCCGAGCGAGCCCCCGAGCACTACAAGCCCTAGCGGTTCTTGTTGCTGGGGAGCGCCCCAGACCCCCTCTTCGTGCCGGGGACACCCCGGGCGACCGAGGTTTCAGGGATTTCCCCTGACGACAAGAAATCTTTTAGACGTGCGGCCTATCGGGTAGCTGGCGGGCGGTGTCTCGCTCGGCCACGGCCCGCGTGACAAACTCGCCTATCTCTGTTGTCGGGGTGCCGGGGCCGAACACGGCTGCGACGCCCAGTTTCTGGAGTTCAGCACGGTCGTCCTCAGGAATGATGCCCCCGGCGACGATGATCACGTCTTCCATGTCACTTTCATGCAGGGCCGCGAGGATTTTGGGGAACAACTCCATGTGTGCGCCGGAGAGGATGGACAGTCCGATGACGTCTACGTCTTCTTCCAAAGCGGCGTTGACGATCATCTCGGGTGTTTGCCGTATGCCGGTGTAGATGACTTCCATGCCCGCGTCTCTGAGGGCGCGGGCGACTATTTTCGCCCCCCGGTCGTGGCCGTCGAGGCCAGGCTTGGCCACGAGAACCCGGATGGTGCTGCGTACGGTCGTCATCGCTTCGCCGTGGCCGAGTCGACCAGCTCTATGAGCACGCCGCCGGTCGATTTGGGGTGGATAAAGGCTATTTCACCCGAGAGCCCGGCTCGGGGCGCCTCGTCGATGAGCCGCACACCGGAGTCTTTGAGTTTCCCCAGCTGGGCGGGAAGATCTTCCATTTCGAAGCAGATGTGATGGACGCCCTCGCCCCGGCTATCTATAAAGCGCGCCACCCCGCTGCCCTCTTCGGTGGGCTGGATGAACTCCAGTTGCGAGCCGCCTACTCTGACTAGCGCGGCCCTGACTTTCTGGTCTGCGATCTCTTCGATGCCGTCTGTTTCGACACCGAAAGTGGCCTTGTAGAACTCAAGGGTCGCTTCTATGTCACGCACGGCTATGGCGACGTGGTTGATGTGGCGGGCCACGCAGCCCGTTGACTCGGCGTCTGGCAAAGGTTTCTCCTCAGTCGGTTTCGCAGGCCCCTAATTGGCCGCCCACTAGGGGGCTAATCGCCGAGCACGCGCCTGGCTA
The DNA here is from genome assembly GCA_963694205.1 of Dehalococcoidia bacterium. Classification (GTDB taxonomy): domain Bacteria; phylum Chloroflexota; class Dehalococcoidia; order Lucifugimonadales; family UBA2962; genus CAUZIR01. Next base: position 5,336 of record CAVOCN010000105.1, read on the forward strand.
TGACCATGCGCTGTATCTCGGACGTGCCTTCGTATATCTCGGTGATTTT
>CAVOCN010000106.1:0-5345 GCA_963694205.1 Dehalococcoidia bacterium
AAAACAGCCAGTCGTTCCACATGACCGGCTACACGCACTACACGGACTTCATTGACGATCTTCTGGCGAACCTGGAGACGCTGGGTATGGACGTGGAAACCTTCTACCCTGAGTCCGGTCCCGGACATCTGGAAGTGACCGTTCGCCCCGAAGGCGCGCTACGAGCGGCAGACAATCACATCTTCTACCGCGAAGCGGTGCGCAACACGGCCTTCGCCCACGACCTTGCCGCTACGTTCATGCCGAAGCCGTTCCTCGACCAGGCAGGTGCGGGCGGCCACATTCACGTCAGCGCCACGGACTCGGCGGGGAAAACCAACCTGTTCTACGGGAAAGAGGGGCCGTATTCCCTCAGCGAAATAGGCAGCCACTTTTTGGCCGGGGTCGTCGAGCATTTGCCGGGCCTTATGGCGCTCATATCTCCCAGCGTTAACAGCTATCGGCGTTTCCACGAGGGTTCGTGGAGCGGGGGCGAGTACCTCACCTACGGCTCCGACAACCGTGAGTCACCCATTCGCATCCCCTCCCAGTACAAGGGCAACGAGATGGGCAGCGCGAACCTGGAGATAAAACCGGCGGACAACAGCGCGAACCCGTACATCGCCATAGGCGGCATTATCGCGGCCGGGCTCGACGGCATCGACCGCGAACTCCGGCCGAGGCCGTCCCAGTTCGCCGACCTCAACCCGGCCTTGCTGACCCGTGCCGAGAGAGCCGAGCGGGGGATAACCCGCCTTCCGGCGACTTTGCCAGATGCCATAGAGGCGCTGGAGCGCGACGAAATACTGGTCGACGCTATGGGGCCGCAACTGGGCCAACCCTTCGTCACGCTGCGCAAGTTCGAAGAGGGGCACTTCGCCGCTCACGACCTGGCCTTCGAGCTTCGGCGCCACTACAACAAGTACTAACTCAGTCACGGTCTCCATCTACGAGCGAGGATCGTAAAGAGCTAACGGAGGATTCATGGCCCAGAAGGGAACGCTGGTAATTGCGGATATCACCGGCTACACGGCCTTTCTTAGCGGCTCAGAACTGGAGCACGCCCAGGACAGCTTGAGCAGCTTGCTCAACTTGCTCTTGCGGGAGACGAAAGCCCCGCTAAAAGTCGCCAACTTCGAAGGCGACGCCGTCTTTACGTACGCTGTCGAGGGGTCGTTTTTACAAGGCCAGACACTCGTCGAGGCGATAGAGCAGACTTACGTCGTCTTCAGGCGTGCGATACGTCAGATGGTGCTGAACACGAGTTGCTCTTGTAACGCTTGTAAAAACATTCCCAACCTGGACCTCAAGTTTTTCGTGCACTACGGTGAGTTTGGGCTGCAGAAACTGGGCTCCAGGGTCGACCTTGTTGGCACCGATGTCACGCTGCTGCACCGGCTCACCAAAAACACCATTACTGAAACGCTCGCGCTGGCCGCTTACGCGGCGTATACCGAGGCTGCAGTCGCCGCATTAGACGTCGGCGAGATGAGCGCTAGCATGATTCAGCACTCCGAGACCTACGAGCATTTGGGCAAGGTCGATATGTTCGTCCAAGACATGAACGCGGTTTGGGAACGGGAGCGCGATCGCGCACGCATCTCCGTTGATCCCGAAGATGGACTGGCCACCGTTGAATACGTGTGGGAAGCCGGGCGCTCCCTCGTCTGGGATTACTCCACGAAGCCCGAACATCGTGCGCTCCTGTTCGACTCAGACACTCGTGAGATCAATGGCGATGTCGGCGGCCGCATTGGGCCCGACACTACGTACTACTGCGCCCACGGCGACTCCACCTTTGAGCAGACTATCGTCGACTGGCTGCCGACCGACCAGTACACATTCGTCGGCCCCGGACCGTTGGGCACATCGCTACTTTCGACCATCAAGTTCGAGTCAGTCGACGACGGCCGACGTACAAGAACTCTCGCCTATATAGGTCGTCTCCAGGGTCCGTTTCTGGCCCGGTTGCTGGTCGCCCCCATTATTCGGTACTTTTTCTCGGGCGTAGTCCGCAAGGGTTGCCGCGCGTTGGATGCGCGAATGCAGCGTGACCTGGCAGACGGCCTGGTCATCGATTCACAGGCCCTGGCGCCCGCCCCGGAGATCTCGCTGGAGGAAGTAGCTGAGGCCGCCGCCACGGGCCTAAGCAGCTAGCCGAACTAACTGTCTACGTCGACTTTGGACGACGACCCGGTCGGGGCGCCGGGTCCGCGCCACTCCAGTAGCGCCTTCATGTAGGCGCGGCCCACGAGCTTCCAGCCGTCCCGCAGGTAGGGGATGAAGTGGCCTGCCAGCACCACGTCCGGCTTCATCGCTGCCAGCCGTTTCAGGCTCTCGATGTAGGTGGCCCGGTCGAACTCCTCTGAGCCCTCCCACCCCAGCTGGGCGTTGAAGTCCTCCGCCGGGGCCATGAGTACGTCCCCGGTGAACCAGATTTTGCGACCTGCGTGGTCGACCTCGTAGATGATGCAGCCGTCGGTGTGGCCCGGCGCGTGAATGGCCTTTATGCGAAAGCCCGCCGTCTCGATCACTTCGCCGTCGGTGACCACGCGATCCACCGGGCACGGGGGCACGGGGTAGCCCACGTAGGGCAGGGTGCGGTTGTCGGCCAGTGCAATTCCCTCGGCGTCGCCCGGCCCGGCCACCACCGTTGCCCCGCGCTCCCTCAGCGTGGCCGCGTTGGCGACGTGGTCGTAGTGCGCGTGCGTGAGCAGCAGGTGATCGACCGAGTCGAGGTTGAGACCCCACACAGCCAACTGCTGCTCGGCCCGCTCCAGGTCTACCGGGAACGTTCCGGAGTCGATCAGCACGTTTCCCGCGTCGCTACGCAGCAGGTAGAAGTTGGCATGCGTCGCGTAGGCGAAGCCGTTCAGCAAATAGAGATTCGGCAGCAGCTGCATGGTAATAACTCGCTCTCCGCGCACGGTGCGCTCTAGGGCTCTTCGGCTCTTTGCCTCATCGCGTCGGCAATAGGACGGTCATAGGTTGTTCACGTGTTTTGGGCCTGTGCGCATGCCCGCTACACATGGCCGGTGCATCATAAGGTCAAGGAAAGAAAAAAGCCGAGCGACCTCGATTTACAGCCAGGTCGGTGACGCAGCAGACGCGGCAAGAATGCCCACTTACGGGCGAGCAAGGCTCATAAAAGCCGCGACAGTCAGGTGTCTGCCAGCAGGGCAAAGGTGGTCAGGAAAGCTCGGAAGGTTCCTCTGGCGGCGAGGTCGCCGGGGAGAACCAGAAAGGGGGACGATGGTTACGCTGATAGAACTGCATCACATATGGAAATTCCCTCTAGGGACGGGTGACCCGTCATAACCAAGGCGGCGGGTTTACCCGGTAACCCCAAGTACCCAGAGATGGGGAAGGCACCACGGTAACCACTACAGCCGCGAGCCGAGGTCACAGCACCCAGGGCTCCGGAACCAATCGGCCAGTATGGCCAACGCAAACCGGCGGACCTTCAAACAAGAGGATTAATAGCAGAGGCGCGCTGTGCACGGCGCGCCTCTCTTGGTTATTGGGCTTTGGCCACCCCGTCTCGTCTTGGGTCGGCTCCTCCGTGGGTGCCGTCTGGGCCGACTGTTATGGCGTGTACGCCGCCGAACTCGAAGGTGATGTCGTCGGCCACCGCAATTTTGTAGCCCCGCGCTGTTAGGCCGTCGCGCACGTCCTGGCCGATGCGGCCCTCTATGTGCAACTCGCCGCCGTCGAAGTGGAACCTTGGCGCCTCAATGGCGGACTGGATGTCCATCCCGTGCACCAGCACGTTCATGACCACCTGCGACACCATCGTGATGATCCGGGGCCCGGCCGCTGAGCCCACCACCAATGCCGCCTTGCCGTCGCGCAGGAAGATGATCGGGCTCATGGCGCTGCGGGGCCGCTTGCCCCCAGCAATGGAGTTGAGCCGCCCGGGCACCGGGTCAAAATCGCCCATAGTGTTATTCAGGAACATGCCGGTGCCGGGAATCATCACCCCGGAGCCGAAGAACGCCTCCAGCGACTCGGTGCTCGCCACCGCGTTGCCCTTGCTATCGACCGTCGAGAAGTGCGAGGTCTGGCTGCCGTCGCCGCCAGCCGAACCACTGGACAGGCCCGCGCCCCGGCGCAGCCCGTTCAGGAAGCTGTCTGAGGTCAGCTTGTTAATGTCGATGGGCTCGTAGTCCGGGTCGGCGATCAGGTCACGCGCTGCGTAGACCTGCTTGTACGCCTTGCACATGGTGTCGATTGTCTCGACGGTGTTGTGGCCAGTGGCGGCTAGGTCGTAGGGTTCGAGCATCCGGTAAAGCTGCTGCATGGCAATGCCGCCCGAACTCGGCGGCGCAGACGTTACGTAGCGCAGGCCCTTGAACGTGCCCTGAATGGGCGTACGCAGTATGGGCCTGTAGGCCGCGAAGTCCGACGCCCGCATTGGCCCGCCGTTGGCAGCCATGTACTTGCCCGCGCTCTCGGCGACGGAGCCTTCGTAGAATTCGCCAACGCCCTTCGATGCCACGGACTCAATGGTGTTCGCCATAAGGGTGTTGTGGAAAATTTCGCCCGTCTTGTAGGACGAGCCATCGGACTTGAGCCAGATTTCGGCGGCATCTTCGCTACGGCCGAACTTCGTCTCCGCCTGGTCAATGTCGTTATTCAGCACCCAGCCCAGGAACGGGGTTACGGCGAACCCGTCGCGCCCATACGCAACGGCGTGCTTGGCGACCTGCGCCAGGGTCATGGTGCCGAACTTTTCCAGCGCCATAGCCATACCGGCGAATGTGCCCGGCACGGCAGGGGCCTTTACGCCAAGATGGTTCTCCTCGCCGGTGACCTCACCGTTCGCGTCGAGGTTGAACAGATCGGCCGGGGCGCCAGCAGGGGAGTTCTCCCGGTAGTCGAGCATCAGGCTTTCGCCGCGCTCTGCCATGTGAACGAGCATGAACCCGCCGCCGCCGATGCCCGAGTAGGGCGTTGCGGCGACCGAAAGCGCGAGCGATGTGGCCGCGGCCGCGTCCACGGCGTTACCGCCGTCTCGCAGCACCTGCGCGCCAGCCTCAGAGGCGTATCCGCTGCCGGAAGACACCATGCCTTCGCCGCCTCTTGCATCCCGGATTTTGATTTCTGTGTGATCGTAATCAGACATTAAAAGCCGAACACCCTGGCTGCGTTGTTGTACAGCGCGTCCTCTCCAGCGGCTTTCGCTTCGGCGCTGGTGTAGTAGCCCTCGTCGACCATGGAGCCGAGCGCCGTACCCAGCGCGTGCTTGGCTGTCAGGCAGTCATGCCACATCGTCTCTGGCCCGCCCTCGCCGGCGTCCGAGCTGTACATGATCTTCTCGTTCGGCACCGACCTCAGTATGTCTTTAAAGCGCTCGGGGCCTACGG
>CAVOCN010000107.1:0-5300 GCA_963694205.1 Dehalococcoidia bacterium
GGTGCCGCCTGCCGTCACGACGATTGAGCGGCCAGAAAGGTCGCCCGTGAGCCCCAGTATCAGACGTGCGTGGCCGACGAGATCGACCGGCTCGACCATGCGGCCGGTTCCCACCAGCCCGGAGGCCATGCGGCCCGAGAGGGGCCCGGCTACGTAAACGCCCCGCTCTTTTAGGAGCGCCAGATTGGCCTGGGTAGCCGGGTGGTCGAACATGTGGGCGTCCATCGCCGGTGCGACGAGCACGGGAGCCCTGGTTGCCAGTATGGTCGTGGTGACTGCGTCATCAGCCAGCCCGTGGGCCATCTTCGCCAAGGTGTTCGCCGTTGCCGGTGCGACGATGACGAGGTCGGCCTGCTCGGCCAGCGCGACGTGGTCGATACCAAGCTCGGACTGCGGGTCGTACAGGTCGGTGACTGCCGGGCCATGAGTGATAGCGGAGAACGCCAGGGGCGAGACGAAACGGGCGGCACCGTCGGTGAGCATGGCGACGACGCTGGCGTTTGCCTGGATCAACTTGCTGGCGAGTTCCAGCGCCTTGTATGCGGCTATGGAGCCGGTCACACCGAGTGCGATGTGACGGCCCTGCAGTGGTGTTGGCATGTCAGGTCCCTTCCGGGTTGGGTAAAGGCCTTATGTGTCCTATTAAGCAGCTATAGGGGCAATTCTACTACTTGTTTAGTTCGTGGATGATGCGCAGGCCCTTTAGCGTCAGGTCAGGGTCCACGGTGTCGAAGATGTCCGTCTCTGCTTGTATGAGCGGGGCCAGGCCACCTGTGGCGATTATTGTTGCCCGCTTGCCGCCTGGAGAGCCCAGCTCTTCGGTGAAGCGGCGCACCATGCCCTTGACCAGTTCGGCGTAGCCCAGCACCAGCCCGGACTGGAGGGAGTGCACGGTGTTTTTGCCGATGGCGTCTTTTGGGCGAACCAGTTCTACTCGGCGCAACTGTGACGTGGCGTGAAACAGCGAGTCGGCGGCCACGGTGATGCCGGGTGCTATTGCGCCCCCGACGTATTCACCCGTTGCTGAAATAGCGTCGAACACGGTGGCCGTGCCGAAGTCCACGACTATGGCGGGTCCGCCGTGCAGGTGGAACGCCGCAGCCGCGTCGGCGATGCGGTCCGAGCCGACGTCGCGCGGGTTGTCGTACAGGACTCGCACGCCCGTACGCACGCCTGCGCCTACGACTAATGGCTCGACGCCAAAAAATTCGGTACATAGTCCAATGAAGGTGGGAGTCAGGGGCGGGACGACGCTGCACATCGCGACCGCATCGATCTGCTGAATAGCCACTCCCTTTGCCGGGAGGATCTGGCTGAGCGTCAGGCCGTATTCGTCGGCCATACGGCCTGGTTCTGTCGCCACGCGAGCCGTCGCGACGAGGCCCTCACCGGAGAACACGCCGAGCGTGACGTTGGTGTTGCCTATGTCTATTGCTAGTAACATGGCCGCCATTATACCCGTGGGCCAGTGTCTGACCGGCGGGATCCAGTCTATTGACGCGTGCGTGCCTCTATTCAAAGTCGTTGCACGCGCAACTGATGGCTGGTATAGTGGGGGAGTTATGGGCATTCGAAGCGGCGACCAGTTCCAGAGTCTTCTCCCGACAAGGGGGGCCACATGTACGTGTTCCCAGTTGGGGTTGAGCCGCGATTGCCTGACCGTTTTTTAACACGGGATGACACCGTAGAGACCGGGTTTTGACCCGGAACCAGGCTTTCTTAACCCCACCACGATAATGGTGGGGTTTTTGCTGCACCGAACGCGAACCCGTATCATCTAACACTTCGTGTGATCAGCCGGTTCCCCCGATATGCAATTGGGGTGCCAGTGGAAATAGGACTGAACAAAGATGACGACAACCGAAACGAAAACTGCTGGTACCAACGGGCAGTCGGGCCAGACTGCGGCCCTCACGCCGTACCAGGTCAACCGCTACTCCAGGCACATCATCATGCCCCAGGTGGGTTCGGCCGGGCAGCGCGCGTTACTCGACGCCAAAGTGCTGCTGGTCGGTGCCGGGGGCCTTGGCTCGCCTATAGCCGTGTACCTGACGCTGGCCGGGGTCGGCACCATCGGCATCGTCGAGTTCGACGAGGTCGATGTGACCAACCTGCAGCGCCAGATCCTGCACACCGATGCCGACGTGGGCAAGTCCAAAGCGCTCTCTGCACAGGAAACGCTGAAGGCCTACAACAAGGACGTAAACGTCATCCTGCACGAGGCCCCGCTGACATCCGAAAACGCGATGGACATCATCCCCGACTACGACATTGTCGTGAACGGGGCCGATAATTTCGCGACTCGCTACCTCGTTAACGACGCTTCGTACCTTGCCGGTAAGCCGCTGGTAGATGGGAGCATTCTGCTTTTCGACGGGCAGTCGACCGTGTTCCTGCCCGGTAAGGGCTGCTACCGCTGCCTGTTCCCCCAGCCGCCGGAGCCCGGCGAGGTGCCGAGCTGCTCTGAGGCAGGTGTACTCGGTGTGCTGCCGGGCATGGTAGGAACGGTGCAGGCGACCGAGACGGTGAAACTGATTATGGGGATCGGCAAGTCGTTGAGTGGTCGGCTGTTGCTGATCGACGCCCTCGACATGGAGTTCCGCTCTGTGAAGATAAGGCGCGACCCGGCCTGCCCGCTGTGCGGCGATAACCCGACGGTCACCGAACTTATTGATTACAACCAGTTCTGCGGGACACCCCCGCTGGTCTAGTGCGCTCAAGGGCTGGCGCGTTGTCGCACCAGCCCGGCGTAGAAGCTGATAAGAGGAGGAGAGAGAAATGGCAGCAAGAGTGGCTCATCCCGAGTCAATAGTTGAGACCGACTGGGTGGCCGATAACCTCGGCGACGACAAGGTCGTTCTGGTAGAAGTCGATGTAGACACGGAGGCCTATGACCAGGGCCATATTGCCGGTGCGGTGGGGTGGAACTGGACCACGCAGCTGAATGACGAGGTCACACGTGACATTCTCAGTAAGCAGCAGGTGCAGCGGCTCATGGGTGATTCTGGCATCACCAAGGCCCACACCGTCATTCTCTATGGCGACAACAACAACTGGTTCGCCACCTACGCCTGGTGGCAGCTTCGTCTCTACGGCCACAAGCGGCTGAAGATGATGAATGGCGGGCGGGCGAAGTGGATTGCCGAGGGGCGGCCGACCACGACTGCCAAGACGACGCGCCCGACGCGGGTCTACCGTGCGTCTGACCCGGACACGAGCATTCGGGCAACACGCCAGTACATGCTCAACGTGGCCAACACGTCCAACAACGTCGGCCTGGTCGACGTGCGGGCACCGGCAGAGTACTCGGGCGAACTGCTCGCCCCCGCCGCACTGCCACAAGAGGGCGCCCAGCGTGGCGGCCACATTCCCAACGCGGCCAACATTCCCTGGGGTACGGCCGTCGCTGAGGACGGCACGTTCAAGTCTGTCGAGGAGCTTCGGCAGATTTACGGCTCCAAGGGCATTAAGGGCGAACGGGAGATCATCGCTTACTGTCGCATCGGCGAGCGGTCTTCCCACACCTGGTTCGTACTGACCCAGATACTGGGAATGAGCAAGGTGCGCAACTACGACGGTTCATGGACCGAGTACGGCTCTATCGTGGGAGCGCCCATCGAGAAGTAGGGCAGCCTGCGCTTTCGTAGCGATTAAGAGCCCCCGCCGGTAACCGGCGGGGGCTCTTTTTTTTGGTTACGGATGTAACCTGACGACTCGCCAGAAGGGTGAATGAGAGTAAGGGTTGATGGGGTACGGGTGGATGAGGGCAAGAAAGTGAGAGTCACTCTGACTTTAGAAGGTGTGAACGCCAAGATTGAACGAGCCGAGGAGCTACGCGTCGCCCTGGAGGATGAAATTCGCGCGTTCGAGGCGGACTTGGTCGCGCAAATTGAAAATGAAAAGAGGCCAGCCGCTGGCCAAGAAATTTGGGTCTTTCGGGGTGAAACGCCCAGCGTTCCAATTTCATGGTCTATTCGAATCGGAGAGTTTCTTTACAACCTTCGGTCGGGGCTCGATCACCTCGTCTGGCAGCTGGTTCTCGCAAATGGGGAAATGCCGGGGACGAGGAATCAGTTCCCGATCTATCGCGACGAGAATAAATACGACCGTGAATCCAGGTCGCGGCTTCGCGGGGTGAGCGATGATGCGGCTGAGATCATCCGAGAACTACAGCCGTTCGTTGGTCGACGCGATGACCTGTGGAGGCTTCAGTCGTTGGGCAACTTCGACAAGCACCGTCACCTCAATCTCGGTACCGCCATCGTCGATGACCCGGAACATTCGCTCAACGCCATGCCGGATGTTGAGGTTAGATTTGAGCAGCCCATCCCCAACGTGCACCTGCTCCCCGTCGCGAAAAACCTGTCTGCTTGCTGGGATGGGGTGAGGATGGCTGTAGATTCGCTCATTCCGCAGATCGAGCTAACTACTCCACCCCGCTAACCCAGTGCTCGCTGCACTTCGCCCGCTATCGCTTCGGCGTCGTCGGGGATGCCGAGGATGACGCCGGAGGCGCGGGTTCGTAGCCAGGGGAAGCCCATGTAGAAGAGCCCCGGCACGGGGCTGACGCCGCCGTTGTGCACAGGCAGGCCGCGGCCATCTAACGCCCCCTCAACGTCGATATAGGCGAAGTCGCCGCCGAAGCCGGTGGACCAGACTATGGACGTGACACCCGCCTCGCTCAGGTCGACGCTGGCAGGCGAATGCAGCTTCAGAGCTTCGGCGTCCACATCGTCGATGGAGTCGTCTTCCCGGGCCGGGGCGTCGATGCCAGCGCTCTCGATGTAGTCATCAATGCGCCCAAGAATGCGGGCCGGCAGGCCGTCGGCAAAGGCGATGTTGTCGCCAAGGTTGTCGTCGAACGACGCGACGCTGCCTTCGAAACCACGTAGCCGTCCGGTCAACCGTGCGCCAGACCGCCACAGGGCCTGCAGGCTGATGGTGTGGCCGCCCTCGGTGCCGGAGATCATGGGTTGGCGGTTGTGCTGCTCGGCCGGGTCGGCGAGGTCCGCGATGCCCTGGGCGAAGAAGCCGTTGGCCGCCCACCAGGCCAGTATGTCCCGGCCCCGGTAATACCGACGCACCCGACCCACCCGGCTGGTGGCCAGGTACACGGTGCGACCGGCCGCGACCAGTTCTTCGACGATCTGGCAGCCCGACTGGCCGCCACCGACAACCATGACCGCGCCTGCGGGCAGCTGGGCTGGGTTGCGATAGGACGCTGTGTGGTGCTTCGCGATGGCTTCGGGCTGCCGGTCGGCGATGGCAGGGAATTTGGGCACGTTCTGGATGCCGGACGC
>CAVOCN010000108.1:0-5269 GCA_963694205.1 Dehalococcoidia bacterium
TTATGCGTACAATCACTCGTCATTTTACCCTCACCTGGCATTCATCCGGTCTCGGTATTCCTCTTCGTCCCGGGTGGCCAGATGGTCGTTTCGCCGACAATTGTCCGGTTTTCAGTCGGGGTCGGACCGGATATGTCAATGGGTTTTGCGCGTACATTTCAAGCAAATGTCCGCATGTACTATTTGACCGCTTGGTTGTCTGCTCACCGTCATTTGGCTGTCTGATCGGTACAAATTGCCGGTTTTTACCTGCACATAATGTACGTATAGTCAAGCAGTTTTACGCGTATATTTGCGCCAATAATTGATGCGAACTGTCGGTCGGCTGCAACCAGGCATCAGCGATTAAATCCGACGATTCCCGTCGCGCACTATCGCGCCCATTCACTTGCATCGAGCGCCCGCAGCACCGCTTTGGCTGCGTTGTGGCCCGGCGCTCCGGTCACCTCGCCGCCGGGGTGCGTCCCCGCCCCGCAAAGGTAGAGCCCGGCTATCGGCGTGTCATACGAAAGCCGGTCAGCGAACATCTGCCCCGCCACCATGTCCAGGTGCCGTATGTTCCCGTCGGTCAGGTACATGCGCTCCTGAAGGTCGCCAGGGGTGTACAGGTCCCACTCCACCACCGAGTTCCTAAAGTTGGGTGCATAGCTATTGATCGTGTCGATCAGCCGCTCGCCCACGCCCTGTCTCAGGTCGTCCCACGAAGCTCCGTTCGGACGCACCGGCGCGTACAGGCCCCACACCGAAGCAACGTGACGACCGGCGCTTACCCCATCCGCGGCCACTAGCGAGTCGTCGTACACAGTCGGTATCTGCATGTGCATAACCGGCTCGTCGGCCGGAACCCCAGAGCTAGCCTGCGACCAGGCCTTCTCAAAGTACGCAATTGAGGGGTTCAAGCGCACCTGCGCCAGGGCCCGTTCTCCCAACTCCGGGCGTTCACCCAGATAGCGCGAGAAGTCCGGCAGTTCGCTCAGTACGCAGTGGAACTTCAGGTACCCCGCTCGCGTGCCCATGCGCTCGATGCCCTCAACGTAGCCTTTTGGCCTGTCGCCCTCGGCCACCAGCGTGCCGAACGTCCGCTTGGGGTCGGCGTTGGACAGCACCAACCGTGCCTCTATCACCGTCCCGTCCGCCAGCGCGACGCCAGTGGCACGGGGGGCACGGCCGCCCTCAACGACGATCCTATCGGCCTCGACGCCCGTGCGAATAACCGCGCCTCTGGCTTCGGCCGAGCGAGCCATCGCCTGCGTAATGGCGCCCATGCCGCCGTGGGGAATGCCCAGCAGCGATGGCTCGGTGAGCACATCCATCATGTTGTACGCCTCGGCCAATATGCTGCCCGGCGCGCGCGGGTCACCCGCGTCCTGCGCATCGAGGAACGTCGCCCGCACATATGGCGACCGGAAGTGTTCGGTGACAAGATCCACCATGTTGCCGGTAAGCATGCGCCGCAGCACCGGCTCATCGTCCGTCCCCTCGCACTCGGCGAAAAGCTGCCCCAGCGTCGGCGGGTCTTCGAGAAAGTGCCGGTGCAGAATCCCCGCCGCACGTCGCCAGAACGCGTACCAGTTCGGGTAGTTCTTGCCATCGGCCGCATCAATGCGGGCCACCTCTTCCTGCGTCTGGCGGGCGTCCTGCCACGTCAGCATGTACTGGCCGTCGGGGAAGGGTTGGAAGCGGTACGGGTCCACTGTGTGTACGCGCAGGCCGTGCCTCACAAGTTCAAGGTCGTCCACGACTCGCCTTTGTAAAAGGTGACAAATATACGAACAGGTAGACACCCGCACGCCGGGGAACAGCTCCTCGGTAACACAGGAGCCGCCGACCACGTCCCGGCGTTCGAGCACCAGCACCGACAGCCCGGCGCCTGCGAGATAGCCAGCAGAAACCAGGCCCTTATGCCCCGCCCCCACTATGATCGCGTCGTACCTGTCCGTTATTGCGTCTGGCATTGCGCCCCGGAGAGTAGCATAGTGAACCCGGCGGGCCTTTTCGGCCCGTATTAACCGGCTTATATAAGGGCCCAATGCAGCATAGCGACTACGACATAGCAATCATCGGTGCGGGCATAATCGGCCTGGCCACAGGCATGAAGCTGGCGTCCGACTACCCCAATCTACGGACAATCGTCCTGGAAAAAGAGAACCAGGTCGCCCTGCACCAGACCGGCCACAACTCCGGCGTTATCCACGCGGGCATCTACTACGCCCCCGGCTCCCAGAAGGCCAACTTCTGCTCGACTGGTTCGGCAGAGCTTCGGCGGTACTGCGACCAGCGCGACATCCCCTACGAGATGTGCGGCAAGCTCGTCGTTGCCATCGACGAAGCCGAGGTCCCTCGCCTCGACGAACTACACCGGCGCGGCACGGCCAACGGGGCCGAGGGGTTGGAGTTAGTCGGGCCGGAGCGCCTGCGGGAAATAGAGCCCAACGCCGCCGGGGTAAAGGCCATCCTGTCCCCGAACACCGGCATCGTCGACTTCTCGCTTGTCAGCCAGGCCTACGCCGAGGACTTGGTCAAGGCAGGCGGCGAACTGGCGCTAGGCGCGGGCCTCACCGGCGCAAAACGGGACACTGGCGGCGTGCGGCTAATGACGAAATTAGGCGACATTCGGGCAAAGCACGTCATCAACTGCGCGGGCCTGCACGCCGACCGGGTGGCAGGCCTAATGGGCACCGACGCAGGCATCCGCATCGTCCCGTTCAGGGGCGAGTACTACTCCATTCGCCCCGATCGCTCCGATCTTATAAACGGTCTCATCTACCCCGTGCCCGACCCGGCTATGCCCTTTCTGGGCGTGCACTTCACCAAGCGCATTTCTGGCAGCATCGAGGCCGGCCCCAACGCCGTGTTCTCCCTGGCGCGAGAGGGCTACACCAAGCTGTCGTTCAACCTGCGCGACACGCTTGGCGCACTCGCGTTCCCTGGTTTCTGGAAAATGTCGGCCGCCAACTGGAAGACCGGCCTGTCCGAGCAATACCGTTCGCTATCCAAGCCAGCTTTCCTGCGCTCATTGCAGCGCCTCGTGCCCGACATCGGCATGGACGACCTCACCGAGCCCGGCGCTGGCGTCCGAGCCCAGGCCGTCGACCGCAGCGGCAAGCTATTGGCTGACTTCTCAATAGTAGAAGCGCCGGGGGCAATCCACGTCCTCAGCGCCCCGTCTCCAGGCGCAACCTCGTCGCTGACTATTAGTCGCTACATAGTCGACATGGCAGCCGAAAGCTTCGGCCTCTAGCGTAAGAACGTAGCCGCACCGAACGGCATCCCCGCGGCCAGTCCGCGCTTCTTCTTCGGCACCGGAGGCCCAAACTCCGAGCCTGCCAGTGCCGCCGGGGGTGCGCTCGTCACCGTCGCAGAGGGCTCGGGCTCGGGATCCCGCTGCGGCGTCAGTCGTCCCGCGAGCACGTGCATCAACTCGTCTGGCGTCATGCGCGGTATCGCTGGCTCCCCGCCTGGTCCCCCCGGCGCAGTCACGGCGTCCGGCGTTGAGGCTGGGCTGGGCACCGCGCCAATGCCGGGTGTTGCGCCCAGCGCGCCAAACTGGCCCGGTCCCTGGCCTGGTCCAGTCACAGGCTCCGAATCGGGCCTGAGCGAATTCGACGCCAGCCCTGCCCAGTCCACCTTGCCCGGCAGCGCGCCGAATTGCCCCGGCCCCGTCGCGTACGACGGTGCCTCGTAGTCCACGTCGACCGGCGCGCCCACCCCCACGTCGCCGTCCGAGTCCGGTGCCGCGCCCTCCGCGTCCACCAGCAGCGCCGCGCCTGCGCCCTGCACATCTTCGTCGGCCTCGTCGGCAGCCCGACCAGCCGCACCGATAGCCGCCGCCGGGTTGAGGGCGGACTGATTGCCGGATGGCTGGGTGAACTCATCAGGCGAGTCGGCCTCGATAACCTGGCCCTCGAAGAACGTTTCCATCTTGGACTCGTCTCCCTCAAGTTGAAAATTCAGGTGCTCGTCGAATCCTGACAACTCGAGCGTTTCGTCATAAAAGTCCTGCTCTGTCCGTTCCAGATAATCTTGGGCCTGGGAAATGATCTTCTGCTCGACTTCGGAACCCGCCTGCTCCGCAGCGTCCTTGAGTTCCTTTTTGGCCTGTTCGAAACCCTCTTTACTCAGTTGCTTTACTCCGCCCGCCTTAAGGCTCTTGGTTACTCCTTTCGCCAGCTTGCCGGCCTTTGCCAGGGAGCCCAGCTTGGCAGTAGCAATGTCGGTTGCGATGCCCCAGACGAGTTTTGATAGGAAGCCACGCGACTGCTGCACATCGACGGCTGCGTTGTAGAGGCCCGTGAGACCGCCCTCCGCAAACGCCTCCTGAATCCTGGCTCGCTCTTCATCTGCGAAAGGGTTCAGATAGGCCCCGGCCAGCCCGGCGAACCCGTCTCCGAAGTCGAGAGAGCCTTCTAATAAGCCCATAAAGGAATTGTCGGGCGGGTCTCTAAACAAAATCCGGTCAACTTCATCCGGTTTAGCTCCAGTACGAAGGAACTGCGGACGTAGTCCCGGTTCCCGCAACATGTCATTTAAGTCCGCATCCGTTAGTTCATTCTCGCTCGCTGCACGCTCGGCAAGGTCAGCCCGTAGCTGAGTCAGTTCTTCACCTGACAGCACGTTCGTCGGACCCTTTGAACCGTTTTTACTTTTCTTATCTCGTACCCCTTCCTCCGCTACATGAGTCGGCCGGGTCAGACGTGTCGCCATAGCCCCGGACACCTCGCCGCGTCTGGCCGCCTCGAATAGGCGCTTCCGGCCCAGCGCCAGTCTGTCTTGTGCCGTTATCTGTTCATCTAGTCGAGCCATCTGATCCTCTCGATTTCGCCTGGGTTTCCCGGTCAACCGCGTCCGTCGAGTACGACCTCGCCGGTATTTCTTGCCCTGAATCGAGCATATTGCGATTTGCCTAGTAAAAGTCAACTCCACTGTCTGTTTTGCACTGAATGCACGGACGCTTGTGCTATCGTTTGTGCCATGCTCAAACCCCTCGCCCTCGCGCCTATAGCGGCAGCCCTGCTCGCCTTGGCAGCCGCCTGCTCCGGCGGTAACCCCGTCGTTCCAACACCCGAGCCGCCGACCTCGATCCCAAGCGATTCAAGGACCGCCGAACCAGTCGCGACGACCCCGGAACCTCAGGCTCCGACCCCTAAGGCCTCTGTGACGAGTGGCAACGACTCGCCTTTTCGGAAACTGCTCACCCTCTTCCCCGAGACGCCCGAGACGAGAGGCGGCGTCTACCTCATCGACTATGACCTAATGCATCGCTATCTCG
>CAVOCN010000109.1:0-5244 GCA_963694205.1 Dehalococcoidia bacterium
GTTCGGCGAGCGGCTGGACGAGCCCGACTCGCTGGCGCTCATCGACAGGGCAGTGGGGGAGGGCGTCAACTTCTTCGACACGGCCAACTCCTACAACGCGGGCCGCACCGAGGAAATTTTGGGCAAGGCGATAGCGAATAGGCGCTACGAAACGATAGTGGCGTCCAAAGTCGGGGCCGGTCCCGAAGGATTGAACATCGCCACCCTGAGCCGCAAGCACATAATGCACGAGATCGAGGGCACGCTCCGCCGCCTCGGCACCGACTACGTCGACATTCTCTATGCTCACAAACCCGACCCTTTCACCCCCATAGAAGAGACGATGGAGGCCTTCGGCGACCTCGTTCGGCAGGGGAAGGTCCGCTATTTGGGGTGCTCCAATTTCCCGGCCTGGCAGATTGCCAAAGCCCAGTGGACCGCCGATGTGAGAAAGCTGGCACGCTTCGAGTGCATTCAGCCCCGGTACAGCCTGCTGGAGCGCGATATTGAGGCCGAGGTAGTGCCGTTCTGCGTGGACGACGACATAAGCATTTACCCCTACGGCGCGCTGGCCGGGGGCATGCTCACCGGCAAGTACCTGGACCGCCACGAGCCCGTGAAGGGCGACAAGTTGGACAGCGGCCTGAACTACCGACGGCTCTACTGGCACGAGCGTGCCCAGGACTTCGTCGAACGCCTCAAGACGGCCTCCGACGCGGCCGGTCATACGCTCACCCAGACCGCGCTCGCCTGGCTGCTCGAGCAGCCCCGGCTCGATGCCACCATAGTCGGCATGCGCAAGTCCGAGCAGCTCGACGGCGCGCTGTCGGCGCTCGAAATAGAGCTGACGGACGACGAGCGCGAGGTGTGCGCCGCCGGACCCGCAGCGTAACGGCAATGTGCAGCCAGACATACCGAAAGTGAGCCAGGGTCACCCCAACCTGCCCCTGACGGGCGTCACGGTCATCGAGTTGACCGTGAACGTGCCGGGGCCGTTTTGTTCGTCGATACTGTCCGACCTCGGTGCGCGAGTTATCAAGGTCGAGCCGCCCGCGGGCGACCCGCTCCGGCCCAGTCCCGCCATGTGGGCTAGCCTCAATAGAGGCAAGCAGAGCATTGCGCTCGACCTTAAGACCGACTCCGGACAGGAAGTGCTTCACCGGCTCGCCAGCAAAGCAGACGTGGTGCTGGAAGGCTGGAGGCCGGGCGTGGCCAAACGGCTGGCCGCCGACTACGAGGCGCTCTCTGTCGGCAATAAAGGCCTCGTCTACTGCTCAATATCCGGGTTCGGGCAACAGGGGCCCTGGGCCGATAGGCCTGCGCACGACGTGGACTTCCTCGCCCTGGCGGGCTATCTCGACGCCCAGTCCAGTATCGAGGGCCGACCGTGGGCGCCGCCGGTGCTGATTTCCGACCTGGCGTCTGCCCACTACGCCGCCATCGCCGTGCTGGCGGCACTGGTGCAGCGTGGCGTGACGGGCAAGGGCAGCTACATTGACCTGTCGATGGCCGACTCGACGCTGGCGTTGCTAGCGCCAGAGATCGGCCGGGTCGGCACTGCCCAAAAGCCCAACGTCACTTTCATTCCCCATTACGGCGTCTTCCAGTGCGCAGACGGGCGCTGGTTCAGCCTGGGCATCGTCGATGAAGACCACTTCTGGCGACGCTTTTGTAGCGCAGCAGATCTCAGAGACCTCGAAGGCCTGACGTACGCCGAGCGCGTTGAGGGTGGCGCGGCGATCACTGAGGCCGTTGCCGATGCATTTATGACGCGACCCGCGACCGAGTGGGAGTCGCTGCTGCGAGAGGCCGACGTCCCGGCCGCGCCCGTCACGTCTCTGGCTGATCTGCTCGAAAACCCCCAGTTCGCGACTCGAGCCATGTTCCCGGAAATCGACGGGAGTCGATATTTGGCTCAACCTTTCAAGATATCGGGCGAGCCCGTCACCCCGACTCAAGCCCCTCCGGTGCTAGGCGAACATGCCGATGCTTTGCTCGCCGAACACGGTTACGACGCGGCACAGGCAGCCGACCTGCGCCGGTCCGGTGCGCTGGGCCAGGCCGATATTGGAGCCGACCGATGACGCCAGCTTCCGGCAACGAGACCAACTCTTACCAGATTGGCGACTACGCCGAGACCTACCGCACGTTCAGCCAGGACGTGCCGGAGCGCTTCAACTGGGCCTACGAGGTGTTCGACCGCTGGGGCGACGACGCCAATGACCCGGGCAAAGTAGCGATGGTGTGGCTGGCACCCGACGGTGTAACTTCACGCGAAATCACGTTCCGAGAGCTATCCGAGCGCTCCCGGCGAGTCGCGAATGCCCTTACCGGCCTGGGTGCGAAAAAGGGCGACCGGGTTTTTGTGATGCTGCACCGGGTGGTCGAGTGGTGGGAGATCGTGCTGGGGTGCATGCGGGCGGGCCTCGTACCGGTGCCCGGCACGACGCTGCTGACGGCCAAGGACATTGCCTATCGCATCGGCGTGTCCGAGGCGTCCATAGCCATTACCGACGCTGAGAACCTGACCAAGTTGGAGTCGGTACGCGGCGAATGCCCCAGCCTGCAAGAGACTGTCGTTGTGGCAAATGGCAGCGACGGCCCCAGCAACTATGAGAGCCTGCTGGGCGCGGCGTCGCCGGAGCTTGCTCATCCGAACAACCTGTCGTCTGACCCGCTGATGATCTACTTCACGTCTGGCACTACCGGCAACCCGAAGATGGTGCTGAACACGCACGCCAGCTACCCCATTGGCCACATAACCACCGGCAGGTTCTGGCTCGACAACCGGCCCTCCGACCTGCACTGGACACTGGCCGACACCGGCTGGGCCCAGGCGGCTTGGACCAGCTTTTTCGGGCCCTGGAACATGGGGGCGGCCATTTTCATCTGGGACCAGCGCGACCGCTTTTCCGGCGCACGGGTGCTCGACGTGCTTGCCCACTTCCCCATCACCACGTTCTTCGCCCCACCCACTGCCTACCGGATGATGGTGCAGCAAGACCTGTCCGAGTTCACGCCGAGAGCCCTGCGCCACACAGTTGCCGCCGGGGAGGCCGTCGATGGTGAGGTGATCGACGCCTGGCGCGCGGGCACGGGTCTGCACATTTGGGAGGGCTACGGACAGACCGAGTCGACTCTTATGGCTGCTACATTCCCTGGCATGGCCCACAAACCCGGCTCGATGGGTGTGGTGTGCCCCGGCTTCGAACTGGCGATTGTCGATGACGATGGCAACGAACTTCCCGACGGCACAGTTGGCGAAATCGCGGTCAAGACCACGCCGAATCGCCCTGTAGGTCTTTTTCCCGGCTACTGGCGTGACCAAGAGGCGAACGCAAAGGCGTTCCGAGGCGACTGGTACTTTACCGGCGACCTGGCCACCCGTGACGAGGAGGGCTATTTCTGGTTCCTCGGCCGTGGCGATGACCTGATTATCAGTGCTTCCTATCGCATCGGCCCGTTCGAGGTGGAGTCGGCCCTGATGGAGCACCCGGCCGTTGCCGAAGCCGCCGTCGTGGCCAAGCCCGACCCGGTGCGCGGCCAGATCGTCAAAGCCTTCGTGGAAGTTACAGAGGGCACGGTCACATCGGACGAACTGGCGGCCGAGTTGCAGGCCCACGTCCGCAGCGTCACGGCCCCTTATAAGTACCCACGCGAGATAGAATTTTTAGACGACCTGCCCAAGACGGTGAGCGGCAAGATACGTCGCAACGAGCTGCGCCGACGGGAGCGCGGGTCCTGATGGGCTTCGGCGAACAGCACCACATCTTTAGGGACGCCGTGCGCCGCTTCGTGCGCGAGGAAATTGTGCCCAACGTTGACGCTTGGGAAGCTGCGGGCGAGATACCCCGCTCGCTGTTTCGCCAGATGGGCGAACTGGGCTTTTTCGGCATCGAATATTCGCAACAGTACGGGGGCAGCGACGCCGACTTCTACATGTCAGTAGTGCTCGCCGAAGAGCTTGCCCGCTGCCGCGCCGGTGGGGTGACGTTCTCGGTCATTGTGCACACCGATATGTCGTCTCCCTGGCTGGCCCAAATCGGCGACGAGCAGCAAAAAGCCCGTTATTTACCGGGCATAATTAGCGGCGAAACGGTCTGCGCTCTGGCCATCACCGAGCCGGGCGCTGGCTCCGACATGGCGGGCGTGCAGACTCGGGCCGTGCGCGATGGCGACGACTGGGTTATTACCGGCAACAAGACCTTCACCACCAACGGCGTGTACGGCGACCTGTACTTCGTCGCGGCGAGAACGTCGGATGAAGACGCCAGACACAGGGGCATTTCTCAGTTCCTCTTAGAGCGTAAGACGCCGGGCATCACGGTTTCCAAAAAGCTCGACAAGACCGGCATGCTTTCGTCGGACACCGCCGAACTGTCGTTTGATGGCGTACGCGTGCCTGCCGCAAATCTGCTGGGTAAAGAGGGCAGGGGGTTCCAGCAACTCGCGGCCGGGTTACAGCGCGAGCGGCTCATGGTGGCGGTAATGAGCGTGTCGGCAGCCCAGCAGGCGCTGGAGGACACCGCGACGTACCTGCAAGGCCGTGAGGCCTTCGGGCGGCCGCTTAGCGCCCTACAGGGCCTGCAACACAAAATCGCCGACATGGCCACCCGCATCGAGGCGGCACGGGGCCTGACGTACAACGCAGTCGATCTGTTCGCGGCGGGCAAGGAGTGCGCCAAAGAGGTTTCTATGGCCAAGCTGTTTGCTTCGGAAATGGCCGTCCAGGTCGGCTACGACGCTGTCCAGCTACACGGCGGCTACGGCTACATGCGCGAGACGCCGGTCGAACGCTTTGCCCGCGACTACCGGGTGTGGACCATCGCTGCGGGAAGCTCCGAGATAATGCGCGACATTATCGCAAGGCGCGTCGTCGACTGAGAGCGCACCGTTGCTGCGCACCGCGTAGTCGCGGGGACGGGACCGCTTTTTGTAATGCGCTGGCGGGTGCTACGATTAGACCTGTCGCCTCGCTCGAGTGGGCCCACTGGGGTGGCACGCCAAGTTAGCCAACGTAGCTCAGTCGGTAGAGCAGCTGTTTCGTAAACAGCAGGTCAGCGGTTCGAGTCCGCTCGTTGGCTCCACTTCTTTTTTTGCTCAGTCCCCCTTACTCACCTCTCCTTTTTTTCACTCAGGGTGAACCACGGCGACCACGCTGTCTTCGTCGCCTAGGACTTCGGTGGAGTGGATATGTGCTGCTGCGGAGTGGCCACCTGTCGGTTGAGCCAGGGCGGCCGCGCAAAACAGCTGTCCGACACGCGA
>CAVOCN010000110.1:0-5240 GCA_963694205.1 Dehalococcoidia bacterium
CCACCATTTAGACGCCATTAAATGGGGGGCGATAGTCCTGACGCTACTCGGCGCCATCCTCATATCCATCGACTCCCGGGCGGGCGGCCGCTTCCGGCTCGACCGCAGCTTCTTTTTATTGATCTTCGCCGCCATGATGGTCGCCACCAACTTCGTCCTGTCCGACTGGGGGCTTGAGGAGGTCAACTCCTACCAGGGCCTGTGGCTGCAAAGGGCCGGTGCGTTCCTAACCCTGGCCATGTGGATAAACAAAAAGACCTTCGGCAACCTGCGCACGTCCCTGAAAAGCCCAATGGGCATGACCCTCATCCTGGTGGCCGAATTCGGCCTCATGGCCGTGGCGCAACTCGCGCTGCTCGGGGCGCTGGAAAAAGGCCCCGCCTCGCTCGTGTCGGCAATTGCGGCCACGCCCCCGGTGTGGATATTCGTACTCGGGACGCTGGCATCCACCCGGTTCCTGCCCATATTGAACGAGACCATCGACCGCAAAACGCTGGCCATAAAGGGCGTCGCCATAGCCATGACCGTCGTCGGCACTATTGGCGTGGTCATATAGAGAGCGTGCCTTACTAGATGCCCTGGGCGGTTTTGACAATTGTGTTCGCCGGTTCATACGGCGTAACCAACGTAGTAGAAAAGGTGCTGCTGACGCGCTATCTGCCGGATAGCGCCACGCTCATTGCCTGGTTCGGCATCGCCCAGATAGCGTTCATCATCCCGTTCGCCATCTTGTTCCCCCTCGAGAACGGCACGCCCTTCCTCAGCATCGCCTCGCTCGTGGGTAGCGGCGTCCTCTACGGCCTGGCGTTCTCGATACTTCTTTACGTCATCCGCACGGCCGAGGTGTCGCGCGCGTTTCCTATATTCAACACATCGCCAGTCTTTGTGGCGCTGTTCTCGGTCATGGTGCTGGGCCAACACCTGGACGTCGTTAAGTGGGGCGCAATAGTGCTAACGCTGCTGGGCGCGGTGCTAATTACTGTGGAGCTACGGGGCGGCGGTCGGTTCCGGTTCGACCGGTCGTTCTGGATGCTCATGCTGGCGGCGTTACTGGTAGCAGGAGACTTCCTCACCGCCAGCCACGGCCTGAAAGACATCGATCCCTTTCAGGCCCTGTGGCTGCAAAGGATAGGCGCGTTCCTGCCCCTGGCCATCTGGTGGAACCGCGACACGCTCGGCAACGTGCGCGCTTCCATGCGCTCGCCCGTGACGATGGCGCTCATACTCGGCTCGGAGTTCGCCCTCAGCGCCGCGGCCCAGCTGGCGCTGTTGGGGGCGCTGGAGCGCGGCCCCGTGTCGCTGGTGTCGGCCATCGGAGCCACGCCGCCGGTGTGGATATTCGTGATTGGTACGGCCGTCAGCACCCGGTTCTTGCCGATACTGAGCGAGACAATCGACCGGCGCACCCTGTCGCTAAAGGCAGTCGCCATAGCCATGACGGTCGTCGGCACCATTGGCGTGGTGCTGTGAATTCGTATCTGGAAACCCGTTATTTCCAGGTCACACTTTTCCCAAACTATTTGGTACGGCGGTCACTGGCTCGTGACAAAAGTGTCACGCCTCCACACCAAAAACCATATTTAAGCGGCTTTCACAACAGCCGTGTCGAAACGAATGAACGTAATCAGGGAGATACCGTTTGACCACTGCAACCATTTCTAGGCGTTTGAACCGCCGCTTAATCATTCCGGTCGGCGAGCAGGTCGTCCACCCACGCTGCTAGCTGCGCTGGCCCAATCTCGCCGACCCAGCGCCGCACTATCAGTCCGTCGCGGTTGACGAAGTACGTCACCGGCAGCCCGATCACGCCGTAGTCCACCGTAATTTCGCCGTCCGTGTCCAGCCCGTTGGGGTACGTGACCCCGAACGCCGTCACGAAGGCCCGCGCGTCGGCCTCAATATCGTCGGTGTCCACGCCGATGAACATCGCATCGGTGCCGCCGTACGCCTGCCACGCATCCTCCAGCGTACCGGCTTCCCTGCGGCACGGCACACACCACGACGCCCAGAAGTTGATGACCATGGGTCTGCCAATGCTGGCGGCAATGTCCACCTCGCCGCCGTCGAACGTCGCCAGCACGAACTCGGGCACGGGTTTGTCGATGCGAGTAATGCCCGACCGCCCCGTCACCGGCTCCCGGTTGGCCAGCCCCCAGCCCAGCAGCGCCATGACCGCGACCAGCAACACGATGATCGACGTGGCCACAATCGCCCGGCGGCGCACGCGTCGCCACCAGATCAACTGGCGCTGTTTTTCATCTATCGGTTCCACCAATTCACTCTTCTCCTAATGCCTGGGCCGCCGAATCACAGTCTACCTCTGACGCCTGTTGCGCTGGTGACGGGCCTCTGGAAAACCCGAATCACCTCACGCGCGTATAGGGTACGGGCGCACAGCCGAAGCCCTTGAACAAACTCTTAAACTGGATGTCATGATTACCCGACCCTTCGCCAAATCGTCTCCCCTCTCGCTGTTCGCGGGCCTGCTCATCGCCGCCACACTCACGGTGGCGTTGGGGGCCGCCTGCGGCTCCGACAACGTAACTGGCGGCCCAACGCCCCTCGAACCCACGGCCGTCACCGACTCAACAGTCGCTGGCAACGCCGACTCAACAAGCCCCGAGCCGACAACGTCGAATGACAGCCAGCAGTCGACGGCCGACTCAACAGGCTCCGAATCAATAAGCGTCGGGCGCAACGTGGGCGAGCGGGTGCCAGACTTCGACCTCGCACTCGGCGACGGAACAACCCGGTCGTCGGCCCAGTTGATCGACGCAGGCAAGCCCGTATTCCTGTTCTTCTTCGCCACCTGGTGTCCCGTGTGCCGCCGGGAGATGAACCAGCTCAAAGACATCTACCCCGAGTTCGCCGACAATCTCCAGTTCATCGCCATCGGCCAGGATCCCACCGAGCCCCTCGCCGACCTGGTCGCATATCGTGACAGCCAGGGCCACTCTTGGCCCGTTGCGCTACCCGGTCGGGGCATGCTCGCCGAACTGCGCATAACCAGCCAGTCATTCAAGATTGCCTTCGACGGCGACGGCGTAATCGTCTACCGCGACGGCTACGGCGGGGGCGATCTCGACACATGGCGCAGCGTGATGGTCGACCTCGCTTCGCAGTAGCGTGGCTTTGCACCAATACGATTTCGAGGCGCGCAAGCCAAGCTACCGAGCAACCCGTAGCGGCGTTCAGCTCTCTTGGCTTGACCGCTGCCGGGGTTACGGAGGAGGGACTCGGGTTTGGTCAATAGCGGCGATTTGGCCCCCGGCAGTGACTTGGCCCCCCGATTTGGCCCCCAGCGACTTGGGCCGAGTGTTTCGAGCGACTGGCCGAAGAAAACGCCGCTCTGGCGGTCATCAGCCGGGTAATAAACTCCTCCACCGACGCTGGCGAGGCATACGAAATGGTCGCTGCGCAAATGAGTCGCCTCGTGTCCTTCGACCGCCTTGTCATCTCCCACCTCGACGTCGCAGCAGACCTCGTCCACACCGTCTTCGTCTCCGGCGTGCCCGTGTGGCTAGAGGTCAGTCTTTCATGGCTACGTAGACGGTGTTGGAGTCCTCTCCGTCGTCGCCTGAGTCTTCTGGTTGAAGAGGGTTCGGGAAGCTGACGACGTGGGTGCGCTGGTCGGCGAAGACCTCGCTCAATGTCACTTCAAATTCTTCATCGGGCGGGTCGTCGGACCACAGCGCGAATACGCCGCCCGGCAATAGCTGCGACGCAAGCTTGGCCAGCCCGTCGGTGGTGTAGAACGTGGCGTGCCTGGGGTGCAGGACGGCCCTGGGCGAATGGTCGACGTCGAGCAATATGGCATGGAACTTACGGCCCTTGGCGTCGGGGTCAAAGCCCTTACGCGGCGAGGCGGCCATGGCGAAAAAGTCGCCGTGAATTAGGCGGCAGCGCGGGTCGGCGGTGAGTTTTTTACCCAGCGGCAGCAGGCCTTCTTCGTGCCACTCGATTACTTCTGGCAATGCGTCCACGACGAGTAGCTCGCGCACCCGGTCGTGCTCCAGTGCGGCGACGGCGGTGTAGCCGAGGCCTAGGCCGCCAACGACCACGTCTAACTCGGGCAACGTGCTGGCGGCGAGGCCGAGATTCGACAGGGCGATTTCGGCGACGGTGAAGAAGCTGGACATTAGAAAGTCCTCGTCCAGCTTTATTTCATAGACAATCGCGCCGGTTGTAGTCTCTTTGCGCCTTCGCAGGCTGAGCAGGCCCATAGGCGTTGCCCGGTAGTCGAGTTCTTCAAAGTTAGCGCTCATTAATTCGATCTAGTCCTGTGGCGGCCATATGCCGTCGGTTTTGGGGCGGGTCCAGTCGTTTGGCCAGTCTACTAGCTCGGCCGCTATACAGATGGGTATTTCGGGGTAGTGGTAGGCGTTGCGCTGGTCTGGGTTTGTCGTTGAGACATAGCCAACGACGATCACTTTGATAGCTCCAGTCCGGTATCTTTAATATCTGATGTCGAATTAGATGTAGATGATCTCGTCCTTTGTTCCGATAGGCCCGAGTTATTTCGGGCCAGCATGGAGATACGGATGAGTTATATCGTGACTTTCTTCACTATTATGGCGTTAATCATTGTGGCTTTTTTACATACCTGGACCGGCTACGGATGGTACGCGACGACCAGGTCGGGATTCTCACCCGAAAGCTGGGCGGGCGGCCGCTTCCCCAGGGTCACATCATCGCGAGGGACCAGGAGGTGGGAATTCAGGCCGAGATTCTGAGGCCAGGACTGTACTGGCGGCTCCCGTTCGTTTGGCTGATTGAGCGGGTGCACGTGACGATTGTCGAGCCAGACCAGGTTGGTGCTGAACCATCGTGGCGTCCTATTTTTTTGCCCGCTCTATTGAGCGATTAGGCCTAGACGTTGCCCGTCTCTCTGCCCCACAGGTCGTGGGTGTCGTGCTCGCCCACTGACGCTTTTATGAAGCTGTCGTTGCCCGCCATGTACCCGCCGTCTACTACCAACGTTGTGCCGTTTACGAAGGTGGATTCGTCGGAAGCGAGGTAGAGCGCGGCGTTGGCGATGTCGTCGGGGCGGCCCAGTCGTCCAACGGGGTAGAGAGCCGCGAGGCGGTCGTGCAGGCCGGGGTCGGCCTCAAAGGCGGGTGTCCAGTTGCCGGTAATGGTGGTGCCGGGGGCGATGACGTTGGCACGCACCCCACGGGACCCGTACTGGATGGCGAGGTTCTGGGTGAATAGCACTACCCCGGCCTTGGCGGCGGCGTAGG
>CAVOCN010000111.1:0-5234 GCA_963694205.1 Dehalococcoidia bacterium
CGTAGGTATGGAGATTAGCTCGGTGACGACCATGAACGGCAGGTGCAGGTAGTCGGCCATGCCAGAGGTGAACAGGTGGTGCGCCCAGACGACCATGCTGAGCGCCGTTATGAGCATGAAGGAGCCGACGACCCACTTGTAGGCGAAGACGGGCTTGCGGGAGAAGTGGTTGATTATTTCCAGCTCGATGCCCAGCGCTGGCAAAATCATGACGTATACGGCGGGGTGGGAGTAGAACCAGAAAACGTGCTCGTACAGCAGCGCTCCGCCGCCGCGAGAGGCGTCGAAGAACGCGAGGCCCGCGACCCTGTCCAAAACCACAGCAAGCAAGCCAAAAGCAACGACCTGGGTGGCCGTGAGGGAGATGAGCGCTGCGGCGAATATGGCCCAGACGGTTATGGGCAACCGGCCCCAGGTCATGCCCGGCGCGCGCATTTTGACCGTCATAACGATGAAGTTTAGGCCGCCCAATATGGACGATAGACCAAAAGTAATGAAGGCCAGCAGGAACAGCAACTGGCCGTTGGCGTTAATGACGCTCAATGGCGGATAGGCCGTCCAACCGGCGTCCCAACCACCGAAGATGGGCGAGAGGATTAGCAAGATGGCTACGGGGGGAACGATCCAGTAGCTGAGGGCGTTGATGCGTGGGAACGCGACGTCCCGCGCGCCGATCATGATGGGCAGCACGAAGTTGCCGAAGCCGCCCATGATGGTA
This sequence comes from Dehalococcoidia bacterium, assembly GCA_963694205.1. Lineage (GTDB taxonomy): Bacteria > Chloroflexota > Dehalococcoidia > Lucifugimonadales > UBA2962 > CAUZIR01. The sequence goes on from CAVOCN010000111.1 coordinate 719, forward strand.
GCCACCGCGACGGCGACCATGATGATGCCGTGCAGGCCCATGGTGGTGTTGTAGCCGTCCGGCCCGAACACCGTGGAGCCTTCCGGCGTGAGCAACTCTATTCTTACTAGCACCGCGAACAAACCGGCGAGCAGGAACAGGACCATGAACGTTACGAGGTACTGGACGCCGATGACCTTGTGGTCCATAGAGAACGACAGGAAGCGCTTCCAGTTGTGCGGGGCCGTGTTTTTCGGCTGGCCGCCCAACCACTCTTTGCCCCAGGCCTCCCAGCCGCCGACGCCTAGTATCCAGCCGATCAGGGCCAGTACGTAGCCGATGGTGACGGCGGCCTCTTCGTCCATTTCTCGCACCGGGTTGCCGATGACGATGGTGACGATGGCGGCCAGGCCGACGCCCAGGCCCAGGCCCAGGCCTACGCCCGCGAATAGCAGGCCGCGAGCGATCTTGTTGAAACCCGATAGAAAGGTCATCTAGCAAGTCCCACGGTGGTTTGTTCTGCGATCCAATCGTCGAATTCGGCCTGGCTCACGACGCGCACAGGTATGGCCATAGAGGCGTGGCCCGCACCGCATAGCTCGGCACACTGGACGCGGAAGTTGGCGTCTTGCTCGAATGTGCCGAGTTCGTTGGGCGTGGCATTCACCGTTGTCCAGGACCCGGGTACGGCGTCGATTTTTACCCGGAACGCGGGTATCCAAAACGAGTGCAGGACGTCGTGGGAGGTAATGCGGAAGTGGACGTGCGCGTCTATGGGCAGAACCAGTTCTGTGAAGCTCGTCACGCCCTGCTGGGTGTAGTTCACGTTCCAGAAGAACCGCCTGCCCTCTAGCTCGATGACCATATCGACGGGCTCTTCGGCCATGTGTCTGATTTCGTTGAGGCCGGTGATGCCGGGGTGGACGATCATCACACCGGTGAGTGCCGAGGTGATTACGAACCAGCCGATGACCACCGGGGCGACGTAGCGGATGCTCGGCCCGTCGCCCGACGGCGCAGAGCCCCGGATGCGGAACCGAAAGGCGCTGTACAGCAGTACCGACACGACGAAGGTGAACACCGGCACCGCCATGAGGGTGAGCAGGGTGAACGCGTCGTCGACTACTTTTGCTTCCTCGGATGCCGCTACGGGGAACGGGTCGATAAGCATTACTACCAGGTAGCCGACGAGGGTGAGCACGGCCCAGATGGCCAGCACGAACACGAGATGCCACTTCACGTGCTGGTTCAAACGCCGCTCCCGAACGGCGTGACCGGAGAGCGCTCCAGCGTGTGTGTTAACGGATCGATCACAGGCAGCGTTCTATTCGACCGTGATTGTCCCGACCATGCCCAGGGCCTGGTGGGGGATGCAGATGAGTTCGTAGGTACCGGCGGTGTCGAAGGTGACTTCGATGGAGGCCGTATCGCCAGCGTTGACGGCGGCATTGATGTCCAACTCGGTGATGGTGAAGGTGTGGAATTCGCCCTCGGATGTGAGGTCGAACGTCACTGTTTCACCGACCGAGAAGCTTAGTTCTGCGGGGTCGAAGATGTACTCGCCGGAGCCGGTGGGGTCCTGCATGCTTACGGCTATGCCGCCGCTAGTGGGGGCCGCGCCAGTGTCGGCAGCTTCTTCAGCCTCGGGTACTTGGGTCGGCGAAGCGGGTACGGGAGTCGGGTTTGTGGTTGTGGTGGTGGATGAGTCGTCGTCACCGCCGCCGCAGGCGACCGCAGCAATGGACAACAAGCCCACGAGTAATACAAGAGTTGCCAGAGATTTCAATTCGCGTTCCGCTCGCCTAGTTTCTGTGCGGAATCGGCCGAGTGGCCTTCGTGAATTCCTGCACAAGCGAGTTGGAAGTCACGCTAATGTCTGGCAATGTGCGGCCTGTGCAGGCGGTGTGTGCTGGCCGTGCAGATTCTGTGAAGAAGCGGGCCCGCCAGTTGGCCGACAAGCCATTCGGCCAACTGCCCGACTGGCCTGCTACGATCTTGGAATCACCAAACAGACAACACCTATCAACAGACATAAGGGGAACCAGATGTCCGAACAAAACAAGGCGTTGGCCAGGCAGGCCATTGAGGCGCTCGACCGCAACTCCGGGCCAGTGCTGGACCTGTACACGGCCGACGCCCAGACGTTTATGCAGGGCGACCCGCCCTTCGACATGGCGACTTATAAGCGCTTTTCCGGCGAATTTTTCGCGGCTTTCCCCGACCTTGTCCATAACGTGGACGAGGTGACGGCCGAGGGCGACCGGGTGGTGCTGCAAATCACCGTGACCGGCACCCACAAAGGCACGTTCGAGGGCATTGCGGCCACGGGTGTGTCCATTCGCTACCCGAGCATGGTCACGTACCGGATAAGGGACGGGAAGATCGCCTCAACACGGGCCGTCTTCGACACGCTGGCACTGCTGCGCCAGTTGGGGGCGGAGCGGCTGCCGGACGCTTAGGGGCTGGGGCTGGGGGCTTAGACACAGGGGTAGGGCCCCGCATTAGGGGGCACGAGCGCCGGGCTGGTAGGATGGCGGTAGCTTGCCCAGGTGGCGGAATGGCAGACGCGGCGGACTTAAAATCCGCTTCCCGTTAGGGAGTGGGGGTTCGAGTCCCTTCCTGGGCACCACTTAGCCTCCGGCTTGGGGCATCACTTAGCCTCCGGCTTGGGGCATCACTTAGCCTCCGGCTTGGGGCACTTCTTAGCCTCTCGCTTGGGGCACTTCTTAGCCTCTCGCTTGGGGCACTTCTTTTTTTCCGGCGGCGACGTCCCTGGCCTCGGGCTGGCTCGCGATTAGACCGACCGTACCTAGGGGGATTTGTATCGCAATGAAAACGACATCTAATGACGGACTGGGGTCGGTCGACACGTCACCGGAGTTCTACAGGCTGAACGCAGAGCGCTATGCCACCAACCAGGTGGATCTGGTGCAACGGGTGTGGAGTAACACGTCCCACCCTCTGCTGGAGGGCAACCACTCCCTGGTTGATGCACTGGTAAAGATGGCACCGGGGCCCCGAGGCCTGGACGCTGGCTGCGGCGCCGGGGCGATTGATGTGGCGGACCTCGTCGCCAGGGGGCTGGACGTGGTCGGCCTGGACGCAATCGAGGAGAACGTGGAGGCCGCGCTGCGGCTGCACCCGTCTCTTCGCGGCAGAGTCCAGGTTGCAGATCTGTCGGAACCTCTGGATTTCCCGGATGCGGGGTTCGACTTCGTTATGTGTAACGCGGTGATTCAGCACCTCAGCCACGACCAGGTGTTTCAGACGACCATTCCCGAGTTTGCCCGTGTGCTGCGGCCCGGCGGGATTTTGCAATTGGTGTTCAAGTGCGGGGACGGCACGGTTACGTTGCGGGATCCGGATTACGATGTCGTCAGGTCGTTCCAGCTCCACGAGGTGCCGGGGGTGGTGGATGCGTTAAAGGCGCAGGGCATGGCCCTGGTGCTGGCCGAGAACCAGCACTCCCTGGGCGGCCTTATGTACTACACGAACAATAACGACCTGGAGCACTGCGCCATCTGGGCCAGGAAGCTCGCCTAGCGATCTCTCGCTCGCTGGCCGTATTATTGAGTGATGTCTCGGCCCTCTTACGGCTGGTTTGTCATCGGCCTGTGGATGGCCTCGACGATGACGGGCTTTGTCATCCTGTTCAACATCGGCATTCTCATGCCGTCCATAGCCGAGGACCTGAATCTGTCCCCTGCCCAGCAGGGGATGCTGGGCGCTGCGTCTTCGATTGGCAACCTTGTATTGGCTCTGCCGCTGGGGTGGTGGACGGCGCGGTTCAGCCCCAAGGTGGTTATTGCCTCGACACTGGTGCTGGGCGCGTTGCTTATTTTCGTGCAGGGCTGGTCCCCGGCGTTCGCGGTGCTGTTGATTGGACGCCTAGGTTTCGGAGTTGCGCTGATGGCAATGGAGCCGCCTGGGGCCGCGCTTATTGCCCAGTGGTTCCCCGCAGATCGGATTGTCTTCGTCAACAGCCTGTCGAACGCTTCGTTCGGCTTTGTGATGGGCGCTGGTCTGGTGGCCACGCCCTTCATATTGACGCTGCTGGGCGGCGACTGGAGAATGGCCTTTTACATTTCCGGGGGCGTGTATGCCGTCCTTACGGTTGCCTGGATGCTGTTCGGCCGGGACCGGCACCCGGTAGCAAAACGACGGGGCAAAGACCCCGGCAAACCTGACGTAGAAGCCCCTGGGGCTTCTACGTCAATACGGGACACGCTGTTGCACCGGGACTTGCTGCTGGCCTGCCTGGGTATGGCCGGGGCGGTGATGGCCTGGGCCGCGTTCATAAGCTTTTTCCCCACGCTGATGCTGGACCGCTACGGCGTGTCGCTGGAGTGGTCGGGCGGGCTGCTGGCTATAAACATGGGCATCGGCGGAATAATGGGTGTGGCGATGGCGTTCCTGCTGGGCCGCTCCCGGCTGCTGAACCCGGTGCTGGTGGTGCTGGGCCTGGCGATGACGGCGGGTTATGTGGCCATGACTCTAACGGGGAGCCTGCCGCTGCTGGTGTTGTACGCGGCTCTGA
>CAVOCN010000112.1:0-5216 GCA_963694205.1 Dehalococcoidia bacterium
GACCAGGTGTTGAGGGACGCTGCCGAGCCAATGCTGCGCGGCCACGCGGCCTGGGCGCTCGGTCGCATAGGCGGCCCCGAAGCCGAGCGGGCTTTGAGCGACGCTTTGATGGTCGAGGCCGATCCAGAAACCCGCGCAGAAATAGAGGCAGCGCAAGCATGAACGCCAGTATCAACCCCAATGTGAGCGGGGCCAACATCAACACGGGCAACATCTACCTGGCAAACGTGGGCGCAAACGCCTCTCACGGGTTCGCCGGGCCGGTGTTCCCCGACGGGCGATTCGAGTTCCTGCCCATCCCTGAGACGCCGCCCGATTTGCCCGGTCCGTTCGCCGTGCGCTACAGCCATCTACGCTCGTTCTACGAACCGGCTCAAACTCTGGCACCATATTTTCCCGCACGCATGTCGGACGTCGCCACGCACAACGATCCGGAGTTCGAGACCTTCACGTACGGAGACAACTGCGAGGCAAACGCCAGGGCGGCGGGCCTCAAGTCCGCCGGTCCTGGCGACAACCTGTTTTTCCTCGTGCGCCTCGCCGAGTGGGACGAGGGCGGCCCGACCGGCCAACACGGGTTCTACCTCGTCGGCACCCTGCGAATCGCCGCTGTTCTCAAAGGAGTCCGGTCGAGGCCCCCGGACGGCATCGTCCGGGCTTTCGGCAACAACGCCCATCTGCGTCGTGGCTTCACCGACCCCGACCTGTGGGACGGCTTCTGGGTGTTCAAAGGCGGCGACGGCTCGCGCCGCTTCCCCCGCGCTGTACCGGTCGACCGGGCACTGTGCGATCGCGTGTTCAGGAAGGCAAACGGCGATCCCTGGGCATGGGCCAGTGATCGGTCAGACCTGCAGGTAATCGGCTCCTACACCCGTGCGTGCCGCCGGGCTATCGACCCGTCAACGCTCGACGGAGCCGACCGTGCTCAGGTGCTATGGGAGCATGTGGCAAAACATTCCGGCCCAGAAACATTGAGAGATGACTAAATAGTAGAGAGGAAAGAAATAGACACATGTACAGCATCGGAACAGTAATGAAGCTACGGCCGGGCGGTTACGCCGGGTACAAAAAAGCGCACGACGAAATCTGGCCCGAGCTTGCCGAACTCATCGCATCTGCAGGGGTGAGCATGGCCATCTACAAGCATGGCGACCTGCTCTTCGTGCACGGAGTGGCGCCCACAGAGGCTGATTGGCTGAGTGTGAAAGGCGAGGTCGTTGACCGCTGGCACGTGTGGATGACCGAGTTTCTGGAAACCGACGAGTCGGGAAAGTCTGCCGTCACCCAGCTAGAAGAGTCATTCGCCTTCGGAGTATTCAAGCCCTAACGGCGTTACTAGCCTCACTTCTTAGCAGACGCAGCACGTCCGGCCCAAACTTCTCAATCTTGGCCGGACCCACGCCCTTAACCCTCATCAGCGCCTCCCGGCTGTCGGGCTGGGCGGCTATCAATTCCTTGAGAGTTCTGTCCGAAAAGACCATGTAGGCTGGCACGCCGTCGATCTTCGCCCGTTCAGTCCTCCAGGCCCGCAACTGGTTGTAGATCGGGTCAGAGTCATCTACTTCCGGCTCCGGAGCAAGACTGGACGACAGGGCTCGCTGGCTTCGGCGGCGCTGCCGCTCAGGAGCGTCGGGGTTCTTGTCTTCCCAGAGCCGTATCGCCCGCACCAGCCGTTCGCCGAACCAGTCGGCCTTAACCTCGCCAATACCCCAGGTCTCCATCAGTTCGTCCCTATCGTGCGGCCTATAAGTAGCCAACTCCTGCACCGTCTTGGACTCCAATACCTGGTACGGCGCGCGCGAGGCCTTGCGGGCAATCTTCTCCCGCAGCTTCAGCAGCGCGTCGTAGAGTTCCGGCGGATACTCCGCCTCGGTCTCTTGCCGCTCGCCCAGGCAGCTATCGCACGCATCGCATGAAGCGGCGGGCTGTTCACCGAAATACCGCAGGACAATCTCGCGGCGGCACCCGACCGACTCCGCGTACTCGACCATCTGGGCCAACCGGTCTTCTGCATATCGGCGATGTTCAACGATGCTTGTCATGTCTATGGCGGCGTCGGGCTTGGTCGACAGTAGTCGGAAAGAGCCAGGGTCCATCAGCCCCGACGCTCTCAGCGCGGCGATGGCGGCGGCAAACCCGTCGGAGTTACGGTCAATGCGTCCGGTCCAATCCAGGCTCTCAGGCCCGGCCGCTTGAGCAGCGACAAGAGACACCCAGGTCTCGCGCACGTCCGCGTCGTCGGGATGGGCGCGCTCAATGAACTGGCGCTGGGCAGCAATGTCGTGGCCGCCGTACAGCAAAATGCAGTCCGCCGGTTCGCCATCCCGCCCGGCCCGCCCCGCTTGCTGGTAGTAGGCCTCGACCCGGCCCGGCATGTTGAAGTGAACGACGAAGCGCACGTCGGGCTTATCTATACCCATGCCAAAGGCATTGGTGGCGACGATCACCTGTGCTTCGTCAATGGTGAATCGGTGCTGCACATCATCGCGTCGGTTCATCGCCAGGCCAGCATGGTAGGCCTCAGCCGGTATGCCGGAGCCCGTAAGCGCCTCAGCTAGCTCCTCGACCATGCGTCTCGTGCGAGCGTAGACAATGCCCGATTGCCCCTTGCGCTCCGTCAGCAATTCGATCACCCGTTCACGCCGCCGATCAAGGTCCGAAACATGCTCCACCGACAACCGCAGGTTCGGTCGGTCAACCGAAGTCACCACCCGGGCGGCGTTCGGAATACCCAGCCGGGCCAGTATGTCGTCCTGTACGCGTGGCTCAGCAGTAGCCGTTAGTGCGAGCGTCCGGGGTCGCCCCAGCGCCTCCCGGACAGCGCCAAGGGTCAGGTAGTCGGGCCTGAAGTCATGTCCCCACTCCGACAGACAGTGCGCCTCGTCAATCGCCAGCAGCTTCACACCCGCTTTGCGTAGCCCCTCCACGAACCTGGTATTGGCGAAGCGTTCAGGGGCGACGTAGAGCAGGTCGGTCCGGCCCTCAATGAAGTCCAGGTAATTGGCGTTCTGGGCAGAGCGGGTGAGAGACGAGTTTATAAACGTCGCCCGTACCCCAACCGCCTTTAGCGACTGGACCTGGTCGCGCATCAGCGCGATAAGCGGCGAGACAACGACCGTGCGGCCCTTGCTTATCGCGGGCAGCACATAGCACAGGCTCTTGCCCAGGCCGGTAGGCATCACAGCCATCACGTCCCGGTCCGTCAGGCGCGTCAGCACCTCTTCCTGCCCGGTGCGAAAGTCCGGGTAGCCGAACACCTCTTTTAGCGTACGCCGATAGTTATCTAACCCAGTCGAAATCACCGGGGAAGTATAGAACAAACGTACTGCATGCGCCAGCAGCGGCGACCGCCGGTACCGCTAAAAGCAAACCAGGGTGCGGCGCCAAGCACCGCACCCCGTTAACGGGCCGAGCTACGTATTGCGGCCTACGCCGTGACAGCCGTTCGGGCGTAGACCCTCATCTTTTGTGATCTCTAAGTTCTACGGCTGGCTAGCTTCGATTGCAGCCCCAGGCTGCTCCGGAGACTTGGTGGGCGGTGATGCCGCCAGCGCTGCTATGCCGCACAGCACCGGTAGCGCGAGAAAACCCAGCACGGCGATGTCATAGCTGTTCGTCGCCTCGAACAGCGCCCCGAACGGCAGCGGTCCCAGGCCAGAAGACACCACCATGCCTATGGACGCCGCACCCCGCACGCTGCCAATGTGCTTGCGGCCAAAATAGTTTGGCCAAATGACAATGTTCGTCGTCATCACCAGCCCCTGGGCGACTCCCAGCAACACCCCGTACACGAAGCCCTCCCAGGTCGAGGAGATAAGCAGCGTGGACAGCATCGCCGCCACCATGACGGCCTGACCGGCCGCGAGTACCATTCGGTTGGGGAACCTGTCCAGAAGGAACCCGGCCGTGAAAGTGGTGGCCAGCGCGACCAGCGCCACAACGCTGAGAATGACCGCCGCCATGCCCTCATCCACGCCTTTCGTCCTCATAAGCGAAATGTGGTGAAAGGTCAGCGCCGTGCCGATCAGCGACAGCGCCATGCCCGCGAACAGCAGCAGCCAGAACGCCCGCGTTCTTATGGCCTCGCCAGAAGTCCAGTGCTGTTCCGAGTCGGGCCTGCTCCCGGCAATTCCGCTAATTGGCGGTGCCCGGCGGTCGCCGTCCGGCAGCAAGCCCTCCGACTCGGGGCTGCGTCGAACCAACAGCACGGCCGCGGGCAACAACAGCACCCAAATGGCAATGGCCATCACCGTCCATGCCGTGCGCCAGTCGCTGAGGGCGATAATCACGAACACCAGTGGCGGCAGGGCAGCCTGCCCCGCAGGGGCCGCCAGTGCTGTGAAGGCCGTCGCCCGGCCCCTGAGCCTAACGAACCAGATGGCGACAAGGGAAGTAGATACCAGCACCAGCGCCGTCTGGCCAAGACTGCGGATGGCGAAGAAGCCAAAGAAAAGGTGAAGCGGGCTGGCGACCTTGCCCATCATGAACGCTGCCAGGCCGAACAGCGCCGCCACCCCTGTCAGTACGACTCTGGCACCGAAGCGGTCGAGAGCGCGCCCGGCGAGTATCGCCCCCACCACGGCGGAGATGGACCCGGCGCTGTACAGCCCCGAAACCAGCGTGCGCGACCAGCCCGTCTCCTCGATAAGCGGGTCGACCATCACCGAGACTATGTAGGTCTGGCCGGGGCCGGACGCGAACACCCCGGCTCCGGCAACGGCCACCATTACCCAGCCGTAATAAAAGGGGACTCGGCTGGTGAGGGGCCGCCTGCTCATGGTCTGTTTCGGACGATCACGAGCCGAATAGCCCGTAGCACGCGAACCGGGCGACTAGCTAGTCGCGGCGGCGTGCTGCTCGTCGGCGTGATACGAGCTGCGCACCAGCGGGCCCGAGGCCACGTGGCTGAAGCCCATGCCCATGCCCTCGGCCTGGAGTTCGTTGAACTCCTCGGGCGTCCACCAGCGCGTCATCGGCGCGTGTTTGGGCGACGGTCGCAGGTACTGCCCGATGGTCAGCAAATTGCAGTCGACCGACCGCAAGTCGCGCATCGTCTCAATCACCTCGTCGTAGGTCTCGCCCAGGCCCACCATCATTCCTGACTTTGTGGGGGTCTCCGGCCGCATCGCACCGGCGCGGCCGATCAGCTCCAGCGACAGGTCGTAGTCGCCCCTTGCCCTGACACGGGGAAACACCCGGCGCACCGTCTCTATGTT
>CAVOCN010000113.1:0-5207 GCA_963694205.1 Dehalococcoidia bacterium
GTCGTTGTCGAAGTCCAGGAAGGTGGCTCCGAAGCCGAAGTCGTACGCCGCCAGGCCACTGGGAGCGGGCAAGGACGGGTAAATACGACCCGAGTCCAGCGCTGTCGGCGCGAGTATCGGGCTTTCGAGGATTTCTACGTCGCCGCCTACCTCTACGAAGATGCCCGATTCGCCCAGGCCTTCAAGCTGCCCAACGCCGTCGTTGCGGAGCAGGGAGTTGGCGCATGTGCCCCAGGCGAAGCGGTGGTGGTATTCGCACGAGCCGGAGGGGTTGTCCTGTGGCTTCCTGAGCATGGCGTGGGAGCCGATGTTGGTGACAAAGACGTCGAGGTCGGCGTCGCCGTCGTAGTCGCCTAACGCGAAGCCCATCCAGGCGCCGGAAATGTCCAGGCCAAGCGCCGCGCCCACTTCTGTGAACCTCACACCCGTTGCGTCTGTGTCATTGCGGAAGACCTTGAGGGTATCGCCGTCGTCTGCCACAAACAGGTCGGGGTCGCCGTCGTCGTCGAAGTCAAAGAACAGCGTGGCGTGCGTCTGCGGGGCGGGTTCGCCTACCTGGTTCCCCGCCTTGTCACGGTGCGTCGGGTCCCACCCCTCGAACTGCTCGCCGGTTTTCGGGTCGGTAAACAGGACGGGGTTTCCGGCAGGGTCGCGCATTCGTATCTGGTCGCCCGCGATGCCCGCTTCGTGTGCTATTTCGGTAAATGTCATATCGCCGTTGTTCATATACAACGCGTTGAAGTGGCCGGGGTGACTGGGGCTGTTGAAGGTGCGGAAGTCGTGCGCCCCCAGGTTGGCGACGTATATGTCCAGCCAGCCGTCCCTGTCCACGTCCGCACAGGAAACGGATGTCGCGGCCCTCAAGTTCCGGGCCGACCCAAACGCAGCGTCGGACACGTCGCTGAACGTCCCGTCGCCGTTGTTGTGAAACAGGGTGTCGGTGTTGCCCTGGGTGTCGGGCGGGGAACGGAAGTCGAGCTGGTCTTCAGGGTCACCCCAGGCAGAGACGTACAGGTCCTGGAAGCCGTCGTTGTCGAGGTCGCAGGCCATTGCTCCGGTGTTGTTGGAGCCCGTCAGCGCGACCCCGGCGCTGCCTGCTACGTCCTGGAAGCTCCCCGTGCCGTCGTTTTGGTACAGCCGGTTGGGGCTCCCGGCTCTCTGGGTGATGTACATATCGAGGTCGCCGTCTCGGTCGAAGTCGAACAGCGCCACACCGGGGCGGTCGTTCCAGTTGTCCGGGCCCTCGCTCAAGGCAGTGGCCGCGACCTCGGTGAATGGCGTCACGGGGTCGCGCCCGTCGGCGACGGATGAATCGGGGCTGGCGTCAGGGTCGGCCGTCACGGTTGTGGGCGTGGCAATGCCTGGCACCGGCGTCGAGTCGCTGATATCGGAACTGTCCAGGGCAAAGGGGTTGGCCTGCTTTGCATCACCGCCGCATGCGGCAGCCAGCATGATGGCTAGTGCTAGAGAGGCCGACAGGCTCCACCGTAGGTTTACAACGGGCCTTTGGGGTCGCATAGCGCGCTTGAAATGACTCACGGCTAATTCTGGGACGGGGACGCGGGAATGCGCCCCGACTAGCTCAGTAAGCCGCGACGTCGCCTGGCCAGTGACAGCGCGACCGCGGCCAGTAGCAACAGGACCGCGCCACCTACAACTCCGCCGATGACCGATAGCAACGCGGTGCCGGGACCGTCGTCGGCAGCGAGGGTTGCCGTGCCTGGGCCCTGCTGATCTCCGGATGGGTTGAGGATTTGTAGCGTCTTGATGAATTCGACCACGGAGGCCTGGTCTTCGGAGGACAGTGCCTGGTAGTCCAGTCGCTGTTGCTCCGCCTCGCCGCCGTGCAGCAGTATGGCTTCGGATATGAGTGTGGCCCTGCCGTGATGCAGGAAGGGAGCCTCGGAGGCTACGCCCCACAGTTTCCGGGTCAGCCACATCTCGGTGGGGATGCCGTTTTGTCGGACAGCATCGGTGTCGAGGGCCGGGCCCATGTCGTGGCGCTTTAGGTCGGTAAACGCCGGTACCAGCAACGAACCGTCGGGTTCCAGTGTCAGTCCGGTCTCACTGGTGAGGCTTATGGACAGTGGCTGGGACACGTCCGACAGCTTCAGCTTGCCGGGCGGGTTGAATGGATTCGGTTCGGTGAAGACCGGGCTGTCCAACCGGAGCGTTGTGCGGTGGCACTGGATGCAGTTGATAGCGGCGAACAGTTCTTCGCCCCGCTCAGCGGCGGCGAGGGCCGCGGGGTCGGTGGGCATGACTATGCCGGGTACGGGCAGGCTGACCATGAACGCGACGATGGCCGTGAGGTCCCCGCGCGTCAGTTCGTTGACCACGCCGTCGCCGTCGGCATCCACACCGTCGCGGAAGCGTTCTGCGGCCTGCATGCCGTGGTGGTTGTTCATCCCTTTGACCGAGAACTCACGAAGAGATACGACGGCGCCTTTTTGGTGGAAGGGTTTGACTATGAGGTCGGAGTCCACGCCCTCCACGCCGGAGGAGTCGATGGTGCCGTCGGGGTGGACGGTGATGGTGCCGAAGTCCACGTCTTTTGTGACGAGGCTGCGGGTTACGTTTGAGCCAGACTCGCGGGACTCCTTGAGGGCCAGGTCGCGTATGCCTTGAAGTTCGAAGCTCATTTCGCGGGAGAGCATTTCTATGACGCCCGAGCCGAACAGGCCGACGGAGTTGCGCTCGGGGCCGACGGTCTCGAGAGTGAGATCGACCTTGAAGGCGTCGCCTTCCCCGCCGTCAAAGTTTGCGAACGGGTGAATTTCGGCGTCGACGAAGATGTTGGTAACGTTGTCGCCCGCGCCGCCGATGATGGGCTGGCTATGACATGCCGCGCAGGAGCCCGCGTCTGGACCTGAGATGCGGTTGAAGTTGTCGGGGAATTCGCGTCTTTCCCTGAACGGGCTGTCGCCGACGCCGGTTGTCTCGGGTCGGCCTGCACCGTCGAGGGTGTTGAACTGGGCTGTGAACAGGAGTCGACCTTGCTGTATAAGGGACTCGAGTGAGACCTCGCCAGCGTCGATGGCCGCCTGGCTGAAGTGCACTTTTATCGTGGGCTCGTCTCCAATGATCGCTGGGGCGCTGGCCGGTTCGGCCGTCAGGACGGTGGTACATGCGCCAGCTACCAGCAGCACTGCCGACAATGCAGCCAGAGCAATTGTGGTGCGACCTATGGGCCACAGCAATTTCCGGCCAACAAGGTTAGTGGTCATGTATTCAATACGTCCGCGGGGCCTAGCGCGATTCATCGTGGATTAGCGGGAATTTTACCACAGGCTGCAAGGAAGACAAACGCCTATGTAGTGAAGCTGATGGCAGTTTACCGACGGGTTTATGTCTGCGGATTTCGAGGAAAACAAAAAGGCCCGCGACCGTTATGGCCGCGGGCCTTAATTAGCTCCCTTTAGGGGGTGCTCAGGAGGTCTTTATCGCTCTATCCAAGTGTTGATGTAGAACGGAATGGCCTTGACCTCGAAGCCCTTCAGGTCGTTCGTATGAGGAACGATCGGGAAGAACTGACCGAGAGACAGGGACGTGACCTTCTGCCAGCGCTGCTGCTGGATCTCCTCAACGATTTCGAAGCGCTTACCGGCGTCGGTTTCGCGGACGAACTCGAGCTGGAGGTTGATCAGGTCCTCATCACGGATGATGAAGTCGAGCGTCCCGGAGATCAGGTGGTCCTGAATCGGGTTGCCGCAGCACCAGTGAGAGTACCAGTCGGTTGCCAGGGAGTAAGAGTCGGTGTTGCCGAACATGGACGTGACCGTGGCCCAGTCCAATGCGGGCATCTCTACGAGGTAGCCGATCTCTTCCATGACGGACTTCAGGACCGGACCCAAGGGGGTGATGGTGCCGTAGTCTGTCGGGTTGAGGATAACGGCGGTCTCGCCAGCGTAGTCCGACTCACCCAGAAGCTGCTGGGCCAGCGCCATGTTGTTGACGTCGTAGCCAATGGTCTCGGTAGAGCCATCGGAGAGCTCAATGTCGAACCTGTGTCCGATGTCGGTCTCAAGCGGGGTGCCGCAGTAGTACAGCGCCGGGCAGGTGACCCAAAGGTCGTTCGGGCCGAGGGCAAACATGAAGTCCTCGACGTCGATGCCGGTCTGGAGGGCCTGGCGGCCCTTCAGGTAGCTGAACGGGGGAATCTGCGGGTTCAGGTAAACGTTCGAGCGGTTACCGGGCTTGTAGAGAGCGACGCCGATGTCGGGGTCTTCGGTCAGGCGCTTGAAGAAGTCAAACGCTGCGCCGTCGACGACATCCCACTCACCGGTCTCAAGACCAGCAATTTTCGTCTCTTCGTCCGGGATCTCCAGGAACGTTATGGAGTCTAGGTAGGCGATGTTCTCGCCGGCGTATGCACCAGGGGTGCTCGCCTCAGACCGGGCACTGTAGTCATCGAATCGCTCAAGTACGACCTTGTCGCCCTGGAGCCACTCAACGAACTTGTATGCACCGGTGCCGATGTTCTCGGGAACAGGCTCGGTGAACGGGGTGGCAGCAATGGATGCTGGCTGCATCGGCATTAGCCCGTGAGGGATGCCGAGGATGAAGATGACTGCGCCGAGGGGCTCATCGAAGTTCCACGAGAACGTGAGATCATCGATTGCCTGAAGGGCATCGTCATCGGTGAACCGGCGAACAATGCCAGCCGCCGGTGTACCGGCGTCGCGCCAGCGCTTGATAGAAGCGATAGCGTCGGCGGAATTGAACGTGTCACCGTTGTGCAACTTAACATCGGATCGCAGCGTGAACACGTACTCGGTGCCATCGGCGTTCGTGGTGAACGACTCGGCGACGCGGGGCTGCGCTTCGAGGTTGCCATCCCAACCGTACAGACCCTCATAGATCTGCGTTCCTACGGCGTTAACGACGTAGAAAAGCGAGAAGACCGGGTCCAGGGTGCTGATGGAGCCCTGAGAAACAACTCTCAGATCACCACCAAATGCCGGGCCGGTGGTACCAGCGTCCGGTGTCGGGGTAGCGACGAGGATTTTCTCGGTCTCAACGACCACCTCTTCGATGACTACCTTTTCTACTTCTACTTCGACGATCTCAGTAACCGTTTCACCGGCAACCTCGACAATCTTCTCTACTTCGACGATCTCAGTAACCGTTTCACCGGCAACCTCGATCTCTTTGATAACTTCCACAATTTCGGGATCGCTGGAGCAAGCTGCTGCAACGACCGCGAT
>CAVOCN010000114.1:0-5192 GCA_963694205.1 Dehalococcoidia bacterium
CCAGCCCGCCACCGTCTGCACGCAGGTAGTGGTGAAGAATGCTGAACCCCGTCGGCGGCTTCCACCGGGCGAATAGCTCCAGGCCCCGTTTGCCGACCTGCTCTGTGTAGCTATCGCGGGCCTTGAACGTTACTAGCAAAAGCATGGTTTGCCCCTATTCGCCGCCGTCTTCGTCTCCGTCGCCGGGGTCGTCAGTGTCGTCGGGGTCGTCTGACTCCCACTGCACCTCGACCGCGGCGTAGCGCAGGACGCTGCCCTCGATGGGCGCGCCCGGCTTCATCACCTTTACCCACACGGCGCTGACGTCGAAGTCGCCTCGTACCCGGTCGGACACGGCCTGGGCCAGCGTTTCCAGGAGCGCAACGGAGTCGCCTTCGACGACGTCCCTGGTGAGTCTGTACAGCTCGGCGTAGTCGATGGTCAGCGAGGGGTCGTCGGCGCGGCCCGCAGGCTCGAGGTCGGTCTCGACTTCCAGGTCAACCTCGATTCGCTGTCCCAGTGACTGCTCTTCGGGGCTGACTCCGTGGTGCCCGAAAAACACCATTCCTTTTAGCTGAATCCGGTCTTGTGACAACTCAGTTCTCCATCGCCGCAGCGGCTTCGTGTCTTTTTATTAATTTTCGCGCCCTCTCTACCACTGGCACGTCTATTACCTGGTCGTCCAGCGAGGTAGACCCCCTGCCCTGACGCTCGGCCTCTTCGAAGGCGGCTATCTCTCGTCGGGCCTGGGTGACCTCGTCGCCTGACGGCGAAAATGCCATATTTATAGTTTCGATCTGCGATGGGTGGATGGCGAACTTGCCGGTGAACCCGAACCCGCGAGCGCGCTTGCAGTCGGCTGCGAGCCCGGCGGGGTCGCAGAAGCCGAAGAACGGGGTGTCGAGCGCCAGCACCTCGCCCGCCCGCGCGGCAGTTACGATAGCGCTGCGAGCGTACGACAGTGCCGGGCTCTCGTGTGCCGCCCCTTCCGAGTCATCTGGGCCATCTTCGTAACGGGAAATCTCCATGTCATTGGTGAAGTCTTCGCCACCGAACGCGACGCCGACCAGCCTGGTCGTTGCCCGGCAAATCTCCGGGGCGTTCACTACGCCAGAGGCGGTCTCCAGCCAGGCGAACACGGCAGTAGAGCCCACGGGGACACCGGCTGCCGGTTCCAGCCGGGACAGCTTTTCGTGCAGGGACGCGAGGTCTGCGGCCGACCCTACTTTGCCCACCGAGACGCCAAAGGTGTGAGGGCCGACGACCGCTCTGAGGTCGTCGTCGATGAACTCCGAACCCACGGCATTGACCCTCGGCACCACCAGCCTTTTTGTGGCAGCCAAGCTATCGAGATACGCCGCGACTGTCATGCGCGCGGCGTGCTTTTCCCCGGCGGGCACGGAGTCTTCCATGTCGGGGACGAATACGTCGGGGCGCAGGCCAGCGGCCTTGTCCAGCATGTCGGAGCGGTTGCCCGGCACGAACAGCAGACTGCGGCACATAAGCGAGAGGGGCGATTGATCTGTCATGGCTGGAATTTACCGTACCATGCACTACAGCCACTTCAGTCCACTTCGGCGCCGCATGTATGGCGGCCCAAAGCTGCCCAAAGCATGTCCACACAACGCCCCTCACCACAGCGCATTGCAGTCATCGGAGTCGCCGGTATCCCCGAGGTGACGCCCGGCGATCGTTTGGGCGATCTCTTCGTCACTGCAGCGTCAGAGCAGGGCGACGCTTTCACCGACGGGGACGTGCTTATCGTGGCCCAGAAAGTCGTCTCCAAGTCCGAGAACCGTTTCGTTGAACTGGCCTCTGTAACTCCGTCGCAGCGCGCAATAGACTTCGCCGGCCCCAGCGGCAAGGACCCCCGGCTGGTGCAACTCGTGTTCGACCAGAGCAAAGCCGTAGTCAGGGAAGACCGCGGGCGCGGCATTCTCATCACAGAGACGCAGCACGGCTTCGTGTGCGCCAACGCGGGTATCGACGGGTCCAACGTAGCGGGTGACGACACCGTGCTGCTGCTGCCCGAAGACCCGGACCGCTCGGCCCGCGATCTCGCTGCGGACATACGCTCGCAGACCGGGCTAAAGCAATTGGGCGTGGTCATTGCCGACACGTTCGGGCGGCCCTGGCGCGAAGGGCACACCGACGTTGCCATCGGCGTCGCGGGGTTACGGCCTATTCTCGACTACCGGGGCACAAACGACGCCTTGGGCAAGGTGCTCCGGGTGACGGAGATAGCCGTGGTCGACGAACTGGCCGGGGCCGGTGAGCTGGTAATGGGAAAGGCGACGGGCATCCCTGTGGCCATAGTGCGGGGCGTCTCACCCGAGTTGCTGACCAAACCGGGCACAGCAAGCGACCTGGTCAGAGCAAGAGAAAACGACTTGTTTCGCTAGGCCAAGTAATCAGTGTCGGCCGCTGCAAGCGGCTCGTGGACAAGAAACGGCCGCCGCAGGCGGCGCGAGGACAAGAGTCCCGCTAGCCCTCTAGCCCTCTAGCCGGTAGGCAGCGTCCCAGAACATGTACTCGTAGCGGGTGCTCACCTCGAATATGTCGGCAAGCCGTTGCCTGCCAGCTTCGCCGGTGCCCTCGGCGCTGCGGTCTATGTACCCCCGCAGCCACTCGGCGAGCGCAGCGAACTCGGGGTCGGCGTACATTTCGATCCAGCGCCCATAAAGAGGCTGACTCTCAGGAGCCCCGGCATCCGCGAGCCGCGCGCCGATCTCGGCGTACCCCCACGCGCACGGCAGCAGCGCCATCGCGGCCTCTGGCGCGGTGCCGGAGTAGGCAGTCGTCACCAGGTGATCCACGTAGGCCGTGGTCGTCGGCGAAGGGGCGGTCGATAGCAGCTCGTCTTCGGTGATCCCAAAATCAGCGCAAAAAGAGACGTGCAGCGCCATCTCGGTGTTGAGCGTCTCGTCGAGGAGCCTGGAGAACCAGGCCATCTCATCCAGCCGTTCGGCTTTAGCCACGACCAGTGCGACGGCCCGGCAGTACCCAACAAGGAACACGTAGTCCTGGCGCATGTAGTAGCGGAACGTGGCCACGGGCAGCGTGCCGTCGCCCAGGCCGGTCACGAACGGGTGGGCCTGTTCCCTGGCCCACTGTTCGGCGGCCGAGTCGCGAAGTTGCTGAGTAAAACTGGCGGGCATGTGTGTTCTCCGCAAACCGGGTTTGCTCTCGGGCTCTTCGGTTCATGGCCTCATCGGCTTGGCAATTGGCCGGGCATGCTTGCCGAGCGTTTAATCGGTATTGTGTGGGGGTCGAAAATAGGATACGGGAAGTTTCGGCACACGCGCCAACAGACCTTCACGAACAATTGGGAGACGCCAGATGCCGATCGTACAGGCGGACAGACTCAGGGAAATAGAAGTGGTTCTGCTTCAGGCAGCAGGGGCCAGCGCTGAAGAGGCGGCCATCGTTGCCAAGCACTCCGTCGCGGCTAATTTGGCCGGGCACGACTCGCACGGCATTATCCAGATTCCCATCTACATCGACAGGATTCGGCGGGGACACATCGTGCCCGGCGCTCCCATAGAAGTGACGAACGAGACCGACTCCACCACCGTAATTGACGGCCACTGGGGCTTTGGCTACGTGGTGTCCGAGCAGGCCATGGAGATGACCATTGCCAAGGCCAAACAGCGCGGAGCCGCCGCCGCCACGGTGTATCGCCAGAGCCACGTCGGCCGCCTGACTGACTACCCGGTCATGGCTACGGAGGCGGGCATGATCGGCATTATGACCGCCGACTCTGGCCGGTCAACCAAGAACGTTGTCCCCTTTGGGGGCACCAAGCGGCGACTGGGCACCAACCCCATTTGCATAGCCGTGCCCAGCGACCTGGACGGCCCCATGTTCATCGACATGGCCACCAGCGCGGTTGCTGGCGGGAAGGTCTCGCTGGCAGTGGCGAGAAACCAGTCCATACCAGAGGGCTGGATAGTGGACAAAGACGGCAACCCTTCTACCGACCCCAACGACTTGACCGACGGCGGAGCGCAGTTGCCCCTGGGCGCAACGGAAGGCCACAAGGGCTACGGCCTGTCGGTGATGATCGAGATTCTCTCCGGCATTCTCACCGGCCTTGGCTTCGGGCACGACCCGTCTGGCAGGCACAACGACGGCTGCTTCATCGCGGCGTTCGACGTTTCGGCATTCCGGCCTCTAGCCGACTTCAAGCGAGAGGTGGCCGAACTGGCAAAGTACCTGAAAGACACCCCGACTGCCGCCGGGTTCAACAACATCTACTACCCCGGCGAACTGGAAGCGATTAAGACCGCGAAGCTAGAAGTAGACGGCATCGAAGTGGAAGACGCTACCTGGAACCAGCTAAAAGAGCTTGCCACCGACTACGAGGTCGCAGACCGCCTCAAGCTAGAGTAGATAAAATTCACGGCCAATTGCCAAAGCGATGAGGCCATCAGCCGAAGAAGCTCTGACGAGCGCGCTCCGCGCGGAGAACTTTAGCAGCACATGTCCGCGGCCAGGGCGACCATGACTCGTGCGCCCGTTTCCAGCGACGCTACGGCGACCGACTCGTCGGTGCCGTGCTCCATGCGCAGCATCGGGTCGTCGGTCGGGTCCATGCCCACGAAGCCGTAGGTCACCGTGCCCAGCGGCCGGGTGAAGCGCGAGTCGGTGAACCCGGTCGACACCAGAGGCGCCCAGCGCAGGTCCGTCCTGTCCAGCGCGACCTCTGTGGCCGACCGTATGCGTGTGGCGAAATCGCTCTCGAAAGGCGACGCGTTGGACACCGCCATGTTGTCTATCTCGAAAGTGACGCCTTCCAACCCTGACAGGATTTCGGTCAACTGCCGCTCTACGTAAGACACGTCTTGTGTCGGTAGCGCGCGCACGTCGCAGGTAATGGTGACCCGCTCCGGCACGGAGTTGGATTTGATGCCGCCGGAAACCATGGTCGGGGTGATGGTGATGCGAGACAGCGCTCGCAGTACCGAGGCCAGCCTGGGCGTGTCGGCCTCGATGTCGGCGATCATGGCATCGACGCTGGCAGGCGACGGGGCGTGTTCGATGGCCAGGTCGGAGAGGTGCGCGAAAAGCTCAACGGTAGTATCGCGCTCCGGCTCGTACGCCATTATTCGCCTCACCACCTCGGCCGCCTTGGCCAGTGCGTTCTCCCCCTGCCAGGGGACGGAGGCGTGGGCGCTCTCTCCTACAACGTCTATTTCTACTTGCAGCCGACC
>CAVOCN010000115.1:0-5164 GCA_963694205.1 Dehalococcoidia bacterium
GTCATGGCGCAGACGAAGCCGCCCGCCGCGCTGGCGCTCCTCTGGCGGAGCACCAGTATATCGGCGTCAAGGACGTTTGCAAGAATGTCGCAGAACAGGCTGCTCTGGGCCATACCGGCGCCCAGAGAGATTGTCAGGGGCGCACGCTCGGTGACTTCAATGAGCTGCGTGAGATTCGTCTTGATGGAGTACGCGGCCGACTCCAGACCGGCCCTTGCCAGGTGACCGGGGCCGCGCTCGTTCATAGTCATCGGCACCGGGAAGAGCATTCCTCCGGTGCGCAAGCCGACCGACGACATGTCCATTTTCGGCGGCCCCAGCACAGCCGTCGTGCCCTCGGAACCCGGCTCGACCGACTCGGCCAGCGCCTGGAGTTCGTCGAAGGAGTGGCCGGTGATTTCGGAGATCCACGAATAGGCCCTGCCCGTGTCCCCGGCGCTGCTCTCGGCAACCCACCTATTTGCGTTGAAATGACATCCCGTCCAGGTCGCTTTGGCAAGAGAGAGGGCAGGGGACTCGGTGACTTGCTGCACGGGTGCGCTCCACCCGGCGACGATCGCGACCTGTCCCGGCTCGGTAACCCCGAGCCCGAGCGCCGCACACTGGGTGTCGGCCCCGGCCGAACTGACAGGCGTCCCGACTGGCAGCCCCGTCGCTTTCGCTGCCTTGCCCGTGACCAGCCCGACGGTGTTTCCGGCCTCTATTAGGGGCACGGTGCCGTCCAAATGCAGGCCCAATTTGTCCATGAGTGCCGTGGCCCACTGACGGGTTTTTACGTCCAACAGCCCGGCCTCACCCGCAAGTGTTGGCTCTGAGGCGAGTTCCCCTGTCAGTTGCAAGATGAGCCAGTCGGGAATGGTCACCGCTGAGCTGATGTGATCGAACAGGTCGGGCCGATTTCCCCGGAACCAGGCCAGCTTGGCGGGCGTGAAGAAAAACGATGGCAGGTGGCCCGTGGTCTGGTAGACGAGGTCCCGGTTGTCTTCGTCGATGGCCGCACCCTCGAACACGGCCCGCAGGTCGATGTTGGGGCCGATGTAAAGGGTGCGATTTTGAGAGTCAAGAAAAGCCACGCCTTGCCTCATGGACGTGACGGCTACAGCTACTGGCTCGACCTCGGTTCCAACATCGCCCAGTACGCGTTTTATAAGCCCGTAGACGGCCGATAGCACGCCCTGGGGGTTCCACTCCCGAGCCAGTGGCAGATCGACGGGGGAGCTAGACGGCGGCCAGGGCGTGTGGCCTGCGGCGAGCTCCGCGCCGTCGGTGCTGAAGACGTGGCAGCGAATGGTGCTCGTGCCAGCGTCGATGACGACTATGGCCTGCTCAGGGGCCTGCTCAGCCACGTGAAAGCACCTCTGGGTTGACGGCATTTATGGGGGCCTCGCCATCGAGGGACCGGATGAGGTCTCCGGCGATCATGTCCGAATGGCGGCCAATGGTCTCTTCGGTCGCCCCGGCTATGTGGGGCGTAAGCACGACGTTTTCGACCGTCAGCAGCGGGCTGTCCGGAGCTACGGGGTGGGTGTCGAACACGTCTACCGCCAGGCCGCTGAGAGCGCCTGTGCGCAGCGCCTTGAGCAGCGCTGGCTGGTCGGCGATGGAGACGCCGGATGCCGTTACCAGGAACGCGCCCGGCTTCATGCGGGCCAGGCGGCTGGCGTCCAGCATGCCCGTCGTCTCTGCGTTGAGGGGGGCCAGCGTGGCCACGAAGTCGGACCCGGCCAGCAGTGAGTCGAGGTCGGTCAACGTAACGCCTGCGGGGGAATCGACGACATAAGGGTCGTGGGCCAGGACGGTCATGCCCAGTGCGGCAGCGATGGTCGCCACCTGCCGGCCGATAGCTCCGAAGCCCACGAGGCCAAGCGTTCGACCGCCCAGTTCGACGCCGCGCAGGGTTCTGTAGGGCTCGTCTGGGCTGGACCAGCGCCCCTGCTTCACGTAGCGGTCGCCCGCCGGTATTTGACGGGCGAGAGAGAGCATTAGGCCGAAGATGTGCTCGGCAACGGCCCGGGAGTTTCGGCCGGGTGAGTTCACCACGACTATGCCGTGCTCGGTCGCCGAGTCAATGTCGACGTGGTTTGTCGCCGCCCGGCACACGCCGACGAAGCGCAGCGTGCTTACCTGTTCGAAGGTTTCGACGAACACGAAGTCCGACTCGACGATGAGGGCGGTCACTGAAAGCTCGTTGATGCGCTCAGCAAGTTCGTCCGGATCGTAGAGGCGCAGCGTGTCCATCCAACTCTCGTGGGTGACGGCCATGCGGGCCTGTAGCGCCGCCAGCCCGCTTCGGGAAAAGGGCGCCAGCACCAGAGCGTGAGGAGGAACCTGATTGGCCACGTTCCGGTGCCTTAGCGGCCCGATGAGCGGCCAGAAGATCGGCCTGGAATGGGGAGCCTGGGGAACAGGCTGAGCGCCCACAGCCGGGCCATGAGGAGGAGTTTTTCGGACGAAGAGAGCCCAACGCGGCGCTGGAACACGTCGAACCCGGAGCCCTCAATGCGATCGAGGATGGTCGAGTACAGCGCATGCAGCACGCCGGTGCACGCCCTCGATTCGGCGCTGAGCAGCGGGATAAGTTTGGCGCCGCTGTCGAAGTAGGCCCGTGCTCGTTGGGCCTGGAACGCCATGAGGCTGCGGAACTGTTCGTTCACCACACCGGCTTTAAGGTCCGCCTCTGTGTAACCGAAGCGGGCCATCTCGTCGAGGGGAATGTATATGCGGTCGCGCTCGGCGTCCTCTTTGACGTCTCGCATGATGTTGGTTAGTTGCATGGCCAGGCCCAGGTCTACGGCGTACTCGGGCGCGGCGGGGTCGTCGTAGCCGAATATCTCGATGCTAATCAGCCCCACGGCAGAGGCGACTTTGTAGCAGTATTCGCGCAGCTCGTCGAAGTTGGCGAACCTCGTTTTCACAAGGTCCATCTCGACGCCCTCGATGACCTCTATCAAGAGCTCTCGGGTGAAGCCGAAGCGGGCCGAGGCGTCGGCCAGGGCCGTCAGGACGGGGTCGCTAGTGCCGCCATTAAGGGCCGAGTCGAGGTCGGCCCGGAGCTCGGCGAACCGAGTCTCTTTATCGGCAGAGGACATTTCCTCGTCTTCGTCGGCAATGTCGTCGCAGACACGGCAGTAGGCGTACGCGGCGTAGATTGCCCGGCGCTTTTCAAACGGCAGGGTACGGAAGGCGTAGTAGAAGTTTTTGGCTTCGGCCTTCGTTATGCGCTGGCAGGCGTCGTAAGCCTCTTTGAGATCGGCCACCATACTTGGTTTCACCATAGCAGGCCCCAACGCCCAGAACACCCAAAATATCCAGGGGCCCCCCAAATACCCGGACGGAGGGACGATAAAAAAAAGAAGGGCGGCGGCCCTAAAGTGACCGCCGCCCGACGCGCTCTAACTATTAGGGTACGGAACCCCTACACACCCATTACTTGCACAACTACCTGTCGGCTGTCGATTTGGAGTGCCTTGTCGGAGTCTAGTTCGACGGCGAAGATGCGCTGCCACTGCCCCATGGTCATGGCACCATCGACGACCGGAATAGTCTCCGACCCACCGAGGATCAGGTGCTGGCAATGGGAGTGCCCATTGGGGCACTCGTCCTCGAACTGAGGAGCTTGGGAGGTCTTAACTTCCAGAGTCTGGAGACACGTCTTAAACGACGCCTCAATCACTCTCATTTACCAACCTCTTTCATGTTTGCAATGGGGCCTACCCCCGATTTTGTCAGGTAGAACCCTACCATAATGTCTGGTTTTTGTTCAATGATTTTTACTTAGCATTACGATGTATCTGGAGTAGCCTCTGCGCCCGGCCATAGACTAATTTACAGTTACGCAGAATGTTCTCTACGCCACCTTCTGTACCGGCCCAGGGCCGCCAAGGGCCAGTAGATTCGGTACATGTGGTAATTGATCATAAAGCCCGCGGGAAGTTCTTCGCCCTGGAACCCTGGCTCACCTTTGACCGGTAGCCGATCCATGCGCTGGCCCACGCCGTACCCGGGGAAGCCGGTACCGGTGAAGTGAGGTTCGTCCCAAGCACCGTCGGGGCGTTGGGTCGATAGCAGGTAGTTTACGCCTTGTAGGGTCGCCGGGTTGTCGCCTTCTTCGGCCGCCAGCAGCGTTACTAGCGCCCATGCGGTCTGAGAGGCGGTGCTGGGGCCGGTACCGCGCTGTGCCGGGTCCACGTAGGACGCGGGGCTCTCGCCCCAACCCCCGTCGGGGTTCTGGTGGTCCACCATCCACTGTGCGGCCAGTTGTATGCGCGCGTCATCGGGGCCGATACCGATGGCTCGGAGGGCCGGTAGCACCGACCCTGTGCCGTAGACGTAGTTCACGCCCCAGCGCCCGAACCACGAGCCGTCTGACTCCTGGTCTCTGAGCACGTACTGGAGCCCGCTCTTAACGTGCTGGTCTTCCACTCCCTTGCCCAGGGAGCCGAGTAGTTCGAGTACGTGGGCGGTGACGTCCACGCTGGGCGGGTCGATGGTCTCTCCGAAGTCGGAGAAGGGGATACGAGCAATGAAGGTGCGGGTGTTGTCTTTGTCGAACGACCCCCAGCCTCCGTTGGAACTCTGCATTCCCTCGATCCAGCGTACGCAGCGATCGAGGGCCTCTCGCTTCTTTGCTTCGTCCGGTAGCTTGGTGCGGTGCAGTACGGTGGCGATAACGGCCGCGTCGTCGACGTCGGGGTAGGAGTCGTTTTCGAACTCGAACGCCCAGCCACCGGGGGGAACGTTTCCGGCCTTCACCTGCCAGTCTCCACCCCTGACGACCTGTTGCTTCATCAGCCACTCGCCTGCCCGGACCACGTCGGGGTTGTCTTGGGGTACGTCGGAGTCGAGCATGGCCATCATGGCCAGGCCCGTGTCCCACACCGGTGATACGCAGGCCTGCACCCGGAGGGTGTCTCCCTCTTCGATCATGAACCCTTCGAAGCCTTCAATGGCCTTTTTGAGTACGGGGTGGTCGAGGTCGTAGCCCAGCGTGCTCAGGGCCATGATGGAGTAGACCCAGGGCGGTTGAATGCCTCCCCAGCTGCCGTCCGCTTCCTGGTGGTCCAGGACCCATCGCTCGGCCTTGCGGATGGCGAAGCCCCTGGCGGGGTTGACCGGCAGGCGCTCAACCATTCGTATTACCAGGTCGGCGGCGTAGAAGAACGCC
>CAVOCN010000116.1:0-5159 GCA_963694205.1 Dehalococcoidia bacterium
CGCCAGGCTTCGATTGCCGCCTGACCGCTCTTGCTAGCGCTTGTTGTCTTGTTGTCGTGCCTCTGTGAAGTTATTAACGCGAGGCGACTCCGGGCATTCTAATGCTTAAAGCCCCTGCAGGGCTTGCGGCTCAGTGATCTCGCACCAGTAGAAAGTGGGCCAATTCTTTGATTTGGACCCTCGCACCTGGCTCCAGTTCGACGGGTGCCAGTGCGTTCAACGCGACGACGGAGTGGCGTTCCGCTAGTTCTTCTGCGAACTTTCGGGTGCCCACCTGTTCCATTACTTCGAGCACGGCGTCTACGTCGTCGTCGTCCGGCTCTGGCTTTGCGTAGACCTCTTGCAACTTGGCAGCGGCGGCCCCGGTCGCGTTGGACATTGCGTGCACCACCGGGAACGAGTTCTTCTTTCTTCGCACGTCGGCGCCGACCGGTTTGCCGGTGCTGCCCGGGTCACCCCATACGCCGAGCACGTCGTCTTTGACCTGGAACACCAACCCGAGCGCTCTGCCGCACTCCCGAAACGCCTCGACGGTTGCCCGGTCGCGGGAGCCTACGTAGGCACCGAGTTCGAGCGAGCAGCGTATGAGCGCCCCGGTCTTGCGGGCGATCATGTCCAGGTACTCATCTAAAGATATGTCGCCTCTACTCTCGTAGGACAGGTCGAGGAATTGGCCCTCGATCATCTCCAAGTAGGCGCCGGTAAGTGTCCCGGTCAGTTCGACGATGTCGCCCGGCGACATGCCGAGTTGCGTGAGGGCCGACAGTGAGACGTCGGCCACTGTGCGCAGGACGTTGCCCACGACTATGGCCCTGGGCACACCCCATAGGGCCCAGATGGTTGCCCGGTGGTGCCGGGTCTCATCGCGGTCCTGTATGTCGTCGTGTATTAAGGAGAAGTTGTGTATGTACTCCAGTGCCACGGCTGCGGGCATGGCCTGGCCGGGGTCTCCGCCGGTCGCCTCGCACGCGAACAGGCACAGGGTCGGACGCAGCGCCTTGCCGGTGGTGGCCTCTACCGGGCGACCCTGAACGTCGGCCCATCCCATTCCATAACGCAGCATGGAGTAGACGTCTACAGGGCCGGTGTGCTCGGGCTGCGACGCTGTAGTAGGAGAGAGCCCCGCACGCAGCGCCTCAGCGAGGTCGCTACGGTAGCGCTGGAACATGGGGGGGAGACCCCTGACTTCGTGACCCTTCCCAACTTCGTGATCGGGGAGCCCGTTAGTCAAGCCGGTTTGTGGGGCAGTCAATGTGGTGTTGGCCGAATGAGATGTCACCGTTCGAAAAAACTCTTGCGGCGAAGCCCGGGCTCAGTGCCCGGAGTAAAGTGGCCCTGAACGCTGCTTGTCAGAAAGCTGTCCTGGGGGCCGTAAAGGCGGCCATACAGGCGCGGAAAGGCACCAGTTGCACTACATAGTATTACGAGGGCGAATCGTAGCATCGGGCTCGAAACGGTGTCAACACAGTTGTTCGTAGTGATCTTAATTGTGTTTTTTTTCACTTGAAAGAAATTTTGCCCCTATGCTATAGTTCCAGCGCACGTCTCCGCCGCATGCCTGCGGCATAAACGCCGATGCTCGACGACTACTTCCGCCAGTATGGACTCATATCGATTTTCGCAGTAATGGCGGTCGCCGTTCCGACCGGCATGTTGATGATGTCGTGGACGATGTCGGTCTTGAAGATTCGGCCCTACAAGCCGAGCGCAATTAAAAAGGCGATCTACGAGTGCGGCTTCGAGACGCTGGGCGGTCGGTGGAACGGGTTCAACATTCGTTTCTATACCTTCGCCCTCATCTTTGTGGTATTTGATGTCGAAGTCGTGTTCCTGTTCCCGTGGGCGGCCAACTTCGGAATTCTCTCGACTCAATTTGGTTCTTTTGTTCTGATAGAGATGGTCGTGTTCGTGGCCATTCTTGTTGTTGGTTGGCTATACGCGTTCCGAAAGGGTGATTTGGAATGGACTTAGGTCAAGACAAAGGCCGCATCGACCTGGACGGTGGCCGCATCCCACTGCACGCTGCTACGCATGCCCTGGACGCCGAAGAGGGCGCCTACATTAATAAGCTCAAGGCCACCAATACGTTCCCGCTCAAAGAGCCGGTGATTGAGGTGCCCGATGACCTTAAACGGAACCTCGCTGTCACCTCTGTTGATGCCCTGGTCAACTGGGGCCGCAAGTCGGCGGTGTGGCCGCTTTCGTTCGGCCTGGCCTGCTGTGCGTTCGAGATGATGGCCAGCGCCATGTCCCGCTTCGACATTGCCCGTTTCGGCATGGAGGCGTTTCGCGCGTCCCCCAGACAGGCCGATCTGATGATTGTCGCCGGTACCGTGACGTGGAAAATGGCCCCGGCAATCGAACGGGTGTACGAGCAGATGGCCGAGCCCAAGTGGGTGATATCGATGGGCGTATGCGCTACCAGCGGCGGACCATATTACGAGTCCTACGCGGTGGTGCCGGGTGTGAACCACATAATCCCCGTGGACGTGTACGTGCCCGGCTGCCCGCCGAGGCCCGACGCCCTTTTGTACGGGATTATGCAATTGCACGAGAAGATTAAGCGTTACTCCATCGCGGGTCAGGCCGCCGGTCGGTAATGTCCGTTTCCCTGGTCGGCGCTCAGGTCGCCGAGAAGATCAACTCCAAGATGGCTGGCGTCGCTATCGACTTTAACGAGACCGACGTGTGGGTCGAGCCTAAGAACTTGCCTAAAGTAGGCAAGTTGCTACGGGACGACCCAGAGATTGATCTGCAAATGCTCAACTCCATATCGGCAGTGGACTATGTCGAGTACTTCGAACTCGTCTACCACTTTCGGTCGCTTCGGCGTAACTCTACCTTTGTACTGAAGGCGCGCAGCTACGGGCGCGACGACCTTACGGTGCCGTCGCTGGTCGGCGTATGGCGCGGTGCGGAGTTGCAGGAGCGGGAGATCTGGGACCTGATGGGGATCAAGTTCACCGATCACCCCAACCTGAAGAGAATTTTGTTGTGGGAGGGCTTCCCCGGCCATCCTCTCAGGAAGGACTTTATCCGCTAACTATGCCGATAAAGACCGAGCCAGTAACGATTAACCTGGGGCCTCAGCACCCCTCCACGCACGGGGTGTTCAGACTCAGGGTCACCTTCGACGGCGAGATGGTCCTCGACGCAGAGCCCGTTGTCGGCTACCTGCATCGTGGAACCGAAAAGCTGGCCGAAGAACGTAACTACGTTCAGGTCGTGACCCTGACGGACCGGCTGGACTACGTTTCGGCCATGACCAACAACCTTGCCTATGTGCGCACGGTGGAGCGGCTCGGGAACATCGACGTGCCGGAGCGGGCCAAGTACCTGCGGGTCATCTCCGCCGAGCTGAACCGTATTGCCAGCCACCTCGTGGCAACGGGCTTTTTGCTCGACGAACTGGGCGCGTTCCATACGCCCCTGGTTTACTGCTTCCGAGAGCGTGAGCGCATTTTGGAAATGTTCGAGATGCTTTGCGGCGCTCGAATTACCGTCAGCTACATGAGGCCCGGCGGTGTGCTGCAAGATGCTCCAGAAGACTTCTGGCCCAGGCTGGATGATTTCGTTAAGACCATGCCCGGCTACATTGACGAACTGGAAAGCCTGATAACGGAAAACGAGATCGTCCTTGTCCGTACCAGGGACATAGGCATCATCACGGCCGAGCAGGCTATTGCCGGGTCACTAACGGGGCCCGTGCTGCGATCCACAGGGGTGGAGTGGGACCTGCGCAAGGCGGAGCCGCACGAGGTGTACGATCGGGTGGACTTCGACATCCCCATAGGCTCGGTTGGGGACACCTACGATCGCTACCTGGTTCGGGTGCTGGAGATGCGCGAGAGCGTGCGCATCATTAAGCAATGCGTCGAGCAGATCTCCCCTGGCCCTATCAGGACTGAGGGACCGTTTGTCATTCGCCCACCCGTCGGGGACGCCTACGACTGCACCGAGTCACCCAAGGGCGAGTTGGGCTTTTACATTGTTAGCGACGGAGGCATTTCGCCCTACCGAATGCACATTCGTGCGCCGTCGTTCATTAACCTGACCCTGCTTAGGGAACTTCTCGTGGGCTGGAAGTTGGCCGATCTTGTTGTCATCTTCGGCAGCATCGACATCGTGCTCGGGGAGGTGGACCGCTAATGGAGGCCACCGTTCTGAAGGCCGGGTTCGACTTCACGGGCATATACGGCTTCGTCGATGACTTGCTGCCCGAGAGCCTGGACTGGCTCGCGTACGTCATAACCGCGGTCGTCCTGGGTGCGGTCGTCTTGAACGCCATCATCATGTCAACGGCGCTGTACACCTGGTTCGAACGGCGTGTGCTGGGCCGGTTCCAGTCTCGTATGGGCCCGAACCGGTGGGGGCCGTTCGGACTGTTCCAGCCCCTGGCCGACCTCGTCAAGCTGATGACTAAGGAAGACACCATTCCCGAGGGGGCGGACCGACCGGTCTTCACCCTCGCGCCCATCGTGTTCCTTGTTCCGGCGCTGGTCGTGTTCTCGATTTTGCCGTTTCATGGCAACAGTTTCATCGGCAAGTTGAACGTCGGGCTGGTGTTCATCATCGCCATTACCTCTGTTAACACCCTCGGCGTATTCATGGCCGGTTGGGCGTCGCGCAACAAGTACGCGATGCTCGGGGCGATGAGGGGCGTGGCGATGCTTATTAGCTACGAGGTGCCGATGGGGCTGGCGGTCGTAGGCATCGCCCTGGGCGCGGGGACTCTTTCCCTTTCGGGCGTCGTGCTCGCGCAGGACGTTCCCTTCATACTCGTAATGCCGTTGGGGTTCCTTGTTTTCATCACTGCTGCGTCTGCAGAGATGAGCCGTACGCCCTTTGACATGATCGAGTCCGACTCCGAACTTGGGGCCGGTTACAACACCGAGTACAGCGGCATCAAGTTCGCGCTGCTCCAGCTAAACGAGTTCATGGCGCCGCTCATTGTCGCGGCCCTCGTTACCACGCTGTTCCTCAGTGGCTGGCGTGGCTGGGGACCGGTTCCCGGTCCCATCTGGTTTGTCATGAAGGCCTTCGTCATTGTTTTCTTGCTCCTGTGGGTGAGGGCGACCTGGCCCAGGCTCAGGGTCGACCAGATAATGGGCTTTGCCTGGAAGGGGTTGTTCCCGCTCGCCATCATCAACATTTTCGCG
>CAVOCN010000117.1:0-5120 GCA_963694205.1 Dehalococcoidia bacterium
TATGGAGGCGTGCGGGCCGATGACGTGGGCCCCGAGCACTTCGTGGCTGCCCGCGTGTCGGATGATCTTGGCGAACCCGTCGGTTTCGTGTGAGGCCATGCCCCAGGCGATGCTGTCGTAGGAGCGCTGGCTTACGTCGTAGGGGATGCCCGCCGCTTTCGCATCGCGCTCGGTCAGGCCCACGCCCGCGACCTGTGGTGATGCGAATACGGCGTGGGGCGTTGCGTGGTAGTCCATCGCCTTTAGGTCGGTCGGGTTGTGGATGTTGTGGGCCACCAAGCGGCCCTCCTGGTTGGCAGAGTGCTTGAACGACTGGGTGG
Source organism: Dehalococcoidia bacterium (assembly GCA_963694205.1). Lineage (GTDB taxonomy): Bacteria > Chloroflexota > Dehalococcoidia > Lucifugimonadales > UBA2962 > CAUZIR01. Next base: position 321 of record CAVOCN010000117.1, read on the forward strand.
GCACGATGTCGCCCAGTGCCCAGATGCCCTCGACGTTGGTGTGCAGATAGGGGTCGACTTTAATGAAGCCCTTGCCGTCTACTTCCACTCCGGTGTTCTCGATTCCTAGCTTGTCGGTGTTGGCCCGCCTGCCCGTCGCCACGAGTAGCGCGTCGGACTCGACCGAATGTTCTTGCCCGTCGGCCACCACGTTGACGGTGAAGTTCCCGTCTCGGTGCGAAACGGACTTGAAGCTGGCGTCCACGATGAGCCGATGAGCCCGGCCGAACACCTCAGTGAAGCGCTCGCTCACGGCGTCGTCTTCGTTCTTCAGCAGCCTGGGACCCCGCCCGATGATGGTGACCTCTGTGCCGAGCGAGCCAAACATGTGGGCTATCTCTGCACCGATGTAACCCGCGCCGATGACCGTCATGCGCCGGGGCAGCTGGGGTATGCGCAGGGCCTCGTCGGAGGTGATGTATGGGACGCCGTCCAGCCCGGGAATCGCCGGTACAGAGGGCCGCGTGCCTACTGAGACGACGACGTTCTCGGCTTTGATGCGCTCGCCGTTGACTTCTAAAACCTTGTCTTCGATGAACCTGGCGTAGCCTTTGTAGACGTCCAGACCGTCGAGGTCGCGGTGCCACTGCTCGTTCATTTCAGAGCCGGGGTCCATGCGGCCCCACACCTGTTTTTGCAGTTCGGGCCAGTCCACCCGGTCGACGGTGGCGTGCACGCCGAACTCCGCGCCCCTGGCAATGGACTCTGCGATGTCGGCGGTGTAGATGAACATTTTTGAGGGGATGCAGCCCCGGTTGGCGCAGGTGCCGCCGAACTTGTCGCCCTCAATTATCGCGACCGAATGACCTGCCTCGACGCATGGTCCCAGGACGTTCAGACCGGACCCGGCTCCGACCACCACCACCTCGTAACTTTTCATTGCTCGCCTCCGCTCATCTCATCCCGTTTCATCTCATTTGGACGGGCTCGCTCGCTTCACCGCTTCTGCCACCACCGGTGCGACCTTTTCGTCCAGCGCCCAGGGGAGGATCTGCTCGGCCCACGGGTCGGTCACCAGGGCCGCGAGCGCCTCGGCAGCGGCTAACTTCATTGCGGTGGTGATGCGGGGCGCACGGGCGTCCAGAGCTCCACGGAAGATGCCGGGGAAGGCCAGTACGTTGTTTATCTGGTTGGGGAAGTCGCTGCGGCCGGTGCCGACTATGGCCGCCCCGGCCTCTTTAGCGAGGTCGGGCATTATCTCTGGCACCGGGTTGGCCATGGGCAGAACTATCGGGTCGGCGGCCATTGCTCGCACCATCTCGGGTTTGACGATGCCCGCCATGGAGACGCCGATGAACACGTCGGCCCCGATAAGCGCGTCGGCCAGGGAGCCGGAGACGCCGTGGTTGTTGGTGATGCTGAGCATGTCTTGCTTGATCGGCGTGAGGTCGGTGCGCCCGGCATGGACCACGCCCTTGCTGTCTACGAGCAACATGTCCCTTGCACCGGCCTCGTGCAAGAGCCGGGCCGTTGCGATGCCCGCAGCCCCGGCACCGGAGAAGACGACCTTGAGGTCTTTTAGCTCGCGACCGGTGACCCGTGAGGCGTTGATGAGTGCCGCGAGCGTAACGACGGCTGTGCCGTGCTGGTCGTCGTGGAACACGGGGATGCCCAGGTCCTGGAGCCGATCTTCTAATTCGAAGCACCGGGGGGCCGAGATGTCTTCTAAGTTCACTCCACCGAATGACGGGGCCATTAGCTCGACGGCGCGCACTATCTCGTCGACGTCTTGTGTGGCCAGGCATATGGGGACGGCGTCGACGTCTGCGAGTGCTTTGAACAGCACTGCCTTGCCCTCCATTACTGGCATGGCGGCTTCGGGGCCGATGTCGCCGAGCCCGAGCACTGCGGAGCCGTCGGTGACGACCGCTACTGTGTTTGCGCGGTTCGTCAGTTCGAAAGACTGCGCCACGTCACCGGCGATCTCCATGCTTACCGCAGCGACGCCCGGCGTGTAGGCGATGGACAGGTCGTCCATCGTCTCCAGGGGCATCTTGGAGGTTATGGCGATTTTGCCTTTGCACTGACGATGGCGAAGGATGGATTCTTTTCCGTAGTCCAAGTCGTTTCCTTATGGCGGCAATACTGGTTCTGTGGCGGCAGTACGGGGCTGGACCGAGATTCCCATCATATTTGACACGCTAGCGGCACACACCTAGTTGTGATGCCCGCGAACTGCGCATCGATTTTTGAGCAAAAGAAGGGGCCCGTCCTAAGACGGGCCCCTTCTTTGTCGTTCGCCGGGTGTCGTAGCCCGGGAGGTCGTCGGAGGTGTCTATTTAGTTATTCGAACTGAGCGGCCTCGGTGGATCCCACCAGGGCGGCTGTTGAAGCACTGCCTTCAGAGACGGTGGTCAGTACCTGGTCGAAGAAACCGGCGCCGACTTCCTGCTGGTGACGTACGGCTGTGTAGCCGTCGGACTCCAGTTCGAACTCCCGCGCCTGCAGCCGGACGTAGGCGCTCATGCCCTCGTCCCGATAAGCCGTGGCCAGTTCGAACGTGTTGAGGTTGACCGAGTGCCAGCCAGCCAGGGTGATGAACTGGAACTTGTAGCCTATTGCGCCCAGCTCCCGCTGGAAACTGGAGATCGCGGACTCGCTCATGGCGTTGGTCCAGTTGAAGGACGGTGAGCAGTTGTAGGCCAGCAGCTTGCCCGGGTACTTGGCGTGGATGGCGTCTGCGAATTCGCGGGCCTCGCTGATGTCCGGGACCGAGGTCTCGCACCAGATCACATCGGCGTAGGGCGCGTAGGCCAGGCCCCGCGCAATGGAGGACTCGATGCCGCCGGTGACGACGTAGTAGCCCTCTTCGGTGCGCTCACCGGTGGTGAAGGGGCGGTCGCGCTCGTCGATGTCGCTGGTCATGAGCTTGGCAGCGAGAGAGTCTGTTCGCGCCAGTAAGACCGTGGGGACGTCCATGACGTCGGCCGCGAGCCGCGCCGCCTTGAGCGTTCGTATAAAGCTCGATGTGGGCACGACGACCTTGCCGCCCATGTGGCCGCACTTCTTCTCGGCGGCTAGCTGGTCCTCGAAGTGGACGCCCGCTGCGCCCGACTCGATCATGGAGCGCATAAGCTCGAAGGCGTGGATGGGGCCGCCGAAGCCAGCCTCGGCGTCGGCGATGACCGGGACGATCCACTCTTTACCGGCTTCACCCGTGTCGCCGGAGAGCATGTCTACTTGTTCGCGCCGGAGCAGGGCGTTGTTGATGCGCTTTACCAGTGCCGGGGCGCTGGAGGACGGGTAGAGGCTCTGGTCGGGGTAGGTCTGACCGGCGTTGTTGGCGTCTGCTGCGACCTGCCAGCCGGAGACGTAGATGGCCCGCAGCCCCGCTGCCACCATTTGGACGGCCTGTGCGCCTGTCAGGGCACCAAACGTGTGGATGTAATCGCCTGAGTTAAGGCCTTCCCACAACTTCTCGGCACCGTGGACGGCCAGGCTGTGCTCTATTTTCAGCGAGTTGCGCAGGGCGATAACTTCCCTGCCCGTGTAGTCTCGCCGGATGCCGTTGTACCGGGGGTCCGTCGCCCACCGAAGCTCCAGGGCATCGGCCTGCTCGGCGAGGGTTCCCTGTTCACCGAGTGTCGGGGAGGTTGGCAAGGCGCCATTGGTGTGTCCGTTAGTGTGGCCGTTCTGCATTTAGTGACTCCAGCGATGTGATCTTCTAATACCCAGTTAAACGGCCACCCGGTATAATCGAAACCCCTATTTGTTTATCGGTTCGATAGACATTGTCTATAGCTTCCTCTGTGTCGAGGGCAATATCGGGCCCTGTTTTGGGGAGTCGCGAAAAACGATGGAACTTCATCAACTAGAGTCCTTTCTAGTAGCTGCCGACAAGGGCAGCTTTCGCCAGGCTGCCGTCTCGCTGCACCTTTCGCAGCCGTCGGTGAGTACGCGCATTCAGAAGCTGGAAGACCAGCTTGGCGTGCCCCTGTTCCACAGGGCGGGTAGAGGTGTGAGGCTGACCGAGATGGGCAAGGCCTTTCTGCCTTACGCGCAGAGTGCGCTCCGGTCTCTTCGTGAGGGGCGAGAAGTCCTGGCTACCGGCCGAAACGCACCCGGCGGACTGCTCACCATTGCCGCCGCTCGCAACATTGGCACCTACACGTTGCCGTCGATTGTGGAACGGCTGCGCCAAAGGCACCCGGACATTAAGGCTCACATAACGGTGGGTCGGTCGAGGGACGTTCTAGACATGGTGGTGGCGGAGCAGGCGCAGGTGGGCTTCGCTAGAGAGCTACGCCATGAAGACGTGTCCACCACCCACCTTTACGACGAGGAGGTGGTGCTGGTAACCCACCCCGACCACCGGTTCGCCATGCTGGGGGCCGCACGATTGGCGGAGGTCGCACGGGAGCCGTTCATCCTCTATGACCCCGGTTCGGCGTACTTCAGGCTCATCCAAACTTACTGTAGGCGTGAGGGGATACAGCCGCGGGTAGAGATGCGCCTAGATAGCATTGACGCCACCAAACACATGGTCGAACTGGGGATAGGCATATCGTTCCTTCCCAGAAGCGCCATTAGGCGCGAGGTAGAGCGCGGCGGGCTGCGCACCATATCGCTCGGCCCGGAGAACCGGGTGGCGCTGCAAACGGCGCTGCTAATGCGACTCGCAGACAGCCACCCTCCCCAGGTGCTGGCGCTGCTGGAAGTGCTTTCGGAGATGTACGGGGCCAAGTTCGAGGCCCTCGCTGCCTGATGGTAATTAGGCGCCTGAGTGGGAAGAACAGGCCTGAGTGAGAAGAAGAGGAAGTG
>CAVOCN010000118.1:0-5115 GCA_963694205.1 Dehalococcoidia bacterium
TCACCAGATATACGTACCTCATAAGCCCGTAGAGAACGAACGGGATGGTGATGGCCATGGCGAAGTTGTCGGGCATGTTTTCGGCCGTGAACGTGTACAAGACGTAGGCGACCAGCGTTCCGGGAACGACGGTGTAGGTGAGCCGGTCGATGAGCTTGAGGGAGTAGCCACGCAGGCTGTCTCGCTGCTCGCCGGCCCCTTCACCAGCAGCAACCAGTTCGCTGCGGCGCTTGCCCAGAGCGATGACGAGCGCCCCAAGGCCAGTACAGGTGTACAGCCACGGGGAGATGGGCACGCTCAGCACTGCGGCTCCTGCCACGGCCCTGAGTACGAAGCCCGAGCCGATGGCGAACACGTCCAGTATTACCAGTCGTTTGAGCAGCAGGGAGTACGCCGTCATGAGCGCTGTGTAGCTCAGGGCTACCCAGCCGAAGTCGACCCTCACCAGGAACGACAGCGCCATAGACACCGCGATGATGACGCCCGACGCGCCAAGGGCGAGGGTTTGCGGCAGTTGGCCAGAGGCTACCGGACGGCGGCGTTTCTTAGGGTGGACCCGGTCCCGGTCCGCGTCCATGACGTCGTTCAACAGGTATATGGCTCCGGACAGGGAGCAGAACAGCAGGAAGGCGAATACGGCGTCGCGGATGAGAGGCCCGGCCCCCGATGCGTTGCCGGGGCTCCAAGCCTCGCCAACAGTAAACAGGAGGGCGAAGAAGATTATGAGGTTCTTCGTCCATTGCTTTGGCCGCATGCTGACGACCAGTGCCCTGGTCAACACAGCCGCGTCCCTCCGTAATGCGCTCCGTTCACCGCTGCTCATCCACCGATGATAGGTAGCGCCGGGGCCACGGTCAACGGCGAAGCTTACGAGCCGGACTATTGACATAGCAGGGGCCGATTCTTACGATAATTAGCAGTCAGTTTGGCAGACTGCTAATTGGACCTTGGGTCCGGTGGCGCATCGACCGAATTATGAGCCCGTCTCTCTTCCCAATTCCCACCTCGGGGAAAGGCGTAAGAAGTCCGGGCTCTTATTGGGTCAGCCATACAAAAGACGAACATAGGATATTGATACGAGGAGGAAGTCTCTAATGGCGAGTTTTAAGCCGCTTGGCAATCGGGTGGTGATTGAGCCCACTGAGTCCGACGAGCAGGTGTCGTCGGGTGGGATCTACATTCCCGACACGGCCAAGGAAAAGCCCCAAGAGGGCAAGATCGTAGCGACCGGACCGGGCAAGCTCAACGATGACGGTTCGCGCACGCCCCTTGAGGTAAAGGTCGGCGACATAGTGGTCTACTCCAAGTACGCCGGTACCGAGTACAAGGAAGGCACCACCGATTACCTGATAGTTCGAGAGGACGACATCCTCTTCAAGAAGTAAGTTCCCTGCTTAGCAGGAGACCCGCCCGCCACTAACGGGCACCAGTTACAGGCCGAATTCAGGCCCGATTCAGGGAGAAATAAATTGGCAAAACAGATTAAGTACAGCGAGGATGCTCGGGCTGCGATGAAGCGCGGCATCGACAAGCTCGCGGACACGGTAGGGGTAACCCTCGGCCCGCGCGGACGCAACATCGTCCTCGACAAGAAGTTCGGCCCCCCGCAGGTCATCTCCGACGGCGTCACAATCGCCAAGGAGATCGAACTGGAGGATCCATTTGAGAACATGGGCGCCCAGCTTCTGAAAGAGGCGGCTTCCAAGACCAACGACGTGGCCGGTGACGGCACGACTACGGCCACCGTCCTGGCACAGGCCATTATTGGCGAGGGCTTCAAGAACATTGCCGCCGGTGCCAACCCCATGGCGATAAAGCGGGGCATCGACAAGTCTGTCGAGGTGCTGCGCAAGGCGATTGAGGATATGTCCGAGCCGGTCGAGGGCAAGACCCAGATCGCGCAGGTCGCTTCACTGTCCGCTCATGACGATGCGATGGGCGAGTTGATCGCCGAGGTCATGGAGAAGGTGGGCAAGGACGGCGTAATAACCGTTGAGGAGTCCAAGGGCCTGGACTATGAGCAGGAGTTCGTAGAGGGCATGGCCATCGACCGGGGCTACATTTCCCCTTACTTCGTGACCAATGCCGAGCGCATGGAAACCGAGATTGAAGACCCCTTCATTCTCATTACCGACAAGAAGATTTCTGCGGTCTCTGACGTGCTCCCGGCGCTGGAGAAGATTCTCCAGGCCACCAAGAACGTCGTGATAATTGCAGAGGACATTGAGGGCGAGGCACTGGCTACGCTCGTGGTCAACAAGCTCAGGGGAACCCTGAGTGTGCTGGCCGTCAAAGCCCCTGGCTTCGGCGACAGGCGCAAGGCAATGTTGCAGGACATCGCCATTCTCACCGGCGGAACCGTCATCTCCGAGGAGGTGGGCCGCAAGCTCGAATCCGTCGAGGTGACCGACCTCGGCCGAGCCCGTCGCGTGGTCTCTTCCAAGGAAGACACGACCATTGTGGACGGCGCTGGCGAAGAGGATGCGATCCTGGGTCGGATCAACCAGATCAAAGCCCAGATCGACGAGACCTCGTCGGACTTCGACCGCGAGAAGCTGCAGGAGCGACTGGCGAAGCTTTCGGGCGGCGTGGCGATCATCAAGGTCGGCGCGGCTACCGAGATCGAGCTGAAAGAGAAGAAGAACCGAGTGGAGGACGCCCTGTCCGCCACTCGAGCAGCGGTAGAAGAGGGCATCGTCCCAGGCGGCGGACTGGCGCTGATTCGTGCCAGGCAGGCTCTCGATTCGGTCAAGCTGACCGGCGACGAGTCCACTGCGGTCAACATTCTCAAGCAGGCTCTTGAGGCGCCCATGAAACTCATCTCCGAGAACACCGGCGTTTCGGGCGACGTGATCCTCTCCCAGAGCCTCGAGGGCGAGGGCGATTGGGGCTACGACGCCGAGGCGGGCGAGTTCACTCACCTGCTGGAGCGTGGAATCATGGACCCGGCAAAGGTCACCCGGGCGGCGATAGAAAACGCGGCCAGCGTGGCGGCAATGGTGCTGACCACCGAGTCGCTAATCACCGACATTCCGGAGCCCGCGCCCGCTATGCCGGCAGCCCCGCCGATGGACTACTAGCCGTCATCGCAAGATGTTAAGTAAGAGGCCCCCTCCCAGCCAGGAGGGGGCCTCTTTTTTGTGACTGGTAATTCGGAGTCAGGGGGGGTATAAATAGTGCCCCGAACTCGTCTTATGCCCAGCCATTTCTCAACACCGTCTAAGAAAATTACCTGGCTTTGACGAACCGCTTCGCACACCTCCACGTCCACACCGAGTACAGCCTGCTCGACGGCCTGAGCCGCCTGGAAGAGACGGTTAAAAAAGCGGCCGAATTGGGCATGGACGCCCTGGCCATTACCGACCACGGAGCCCTGTACGGCGCCATAGACTTCTACCGCATTGCCAAGCGGCACGGCGTTAAGCCCATCATCGGCTGCGAGGTCTACGTCGCTCCCGAGTCTCGCCACTCACGCGAGCCCGCCGACAAGCGCCCGTATCACATGACGATACTGGCCAAAAACGAGACCGGGTATAAAAATCTGGTCAAGCTGGTGAGCAAGGCACAGCTCGAAGGGTTTTACTACAAACCTCGGCTGGACAGAGAATTGCTAGAGCAATATCGGGAAGGCCTGATCGTCCTGTCTGGCTGCCCCAGCGCAGAGGTTCCCCGGGCTATCGCAGAGGGCCGTTTGGACGACGCCCGTGCGGCCGCTAGCTGGTACCGGGACATGTTCGACGACTACTACCTCGAATTGATGCGGCACGGGGGCGTCCCCGACCTGCCCGCGATTAACGAGGGGCTTATTGCGCTGTCCAAAGAGACTGGCATTCCCCTGGTCGCGACCAATGACCTGCACTATGTCGATCAGGCCGACGCACCGCTGCAGGACATCCTGATTTGTATCCACACCAACACTAACGTCGAGGACCCCAAGCGCTTGCGCATGACGGAGTCGTCGTACTACCTCAAGAGCCCCGACGAAATGGCCGAACTGTTCGCCGACGTTCCCGAGGCGATAAGTAACACCGTCGCAATAGCCGACATGTGCGAACTCGAACTGGATTTCGAAACGCTCCGTCTGCCAGAGTACAAACCGCCGGAGGGGCTGGACGCGAACGAGTACCTGCGCAAGTTATGCCAGGAAGGCCTGCAGCGACGCCTGCCCGATGCGGACGAACGGACTCTTCAGCGCCTGACGTATGAGCTCCACGTCATTGAGAAGACCCAGTACCCAAACTATTTCCTTGTCGTCTGGGACATAGCAGCGTTTGTCAGGAAGAACGACATTTTCTTCGCCGTTAGGGGCAGCGCCGCGGCCAGTCTTGTTTTGTTCTGCCTGGGCATTACCGACATTAACCCGATGGAGTACGACCTTGTGTTCGAGAGGTTCCTCAACCTTGAACGCAAGGAGATGCCCGATATCGACATGGACTTTCAGGATGACCGGCGCGACGAGGTCATCAAATACGTCACGGAACGCTACGGGCGCGACCACGTGGCCCAGATCATTACTTTTGGGACTCTCGGTGCCAGGGCTGCGATAAGAGACTCGGGCCGAGCGCTGGCCATGTCTTACGGCGACGTGGACACAGTTGCGCGTTTGGTCCCTCAAAAACTCCATATAACGTTGGACGAGTCGCTGGAGTCGAGCCCGGAGATGGCCGAGTTGTACAACTCCGATGCGGCCGTGAAAAAGCTGCTCGACACGGCCAGAGGAGTCGAGGGCCTGACCAGGCACTCCAGCACTCACGCTGCGGGCGTCGTCATTTCCAAAGAGCCCCTGGATGAGTACGTTCCCTTGCAGCGGCCGGTCAAGGGCGACGAGCACGGGGTCAACACCACCCAGTACGCCATGGAGCCGGTGGCCGCGCTCGGACTACTGAAGATGGACTTTTTGGGTCTGTCCAACCTGACCATTCTCGCCCGTGCTCGCGGCCTGGTGGAACAGCGCACGGGCACACGGCTGGAGTTGCCAAAGATTCCCTTGGACGACTCCAAGACCTTTGAACTGCTGTCGAAGGGTGAAACGGTCGGTGTCTTCCAGATGGAAGGCACGGGCATGACCCGCTACATCCAGAACCTTAAGCCGTCCTCCCTTGGTGATGTGGCGGC
>CAVOCN010000119.1:0-5107 GCA_963694205.1 Dehalococcoidia bacterium
GAATTTGGTCCGTAGTCCATCGAGGCTTGACGAAGGTACTCGTACGCCTCGGGGCTAAAGCCTTCCAGGCTCATCGCATAGGTGGGAGTGACTATGGCGGGCTTCTCGGCTATCACCCGGCCTTTCCTCACCACTCCTTCGGCGGGCCGGTCGCCCTCGGAAGGGACGTCCCTGTAGATGGGTTCGGTCACCACGTAGTAGGAAATGTTGGTGGTGCCAAAAGTGGCGAGACGCTGCTTTGGGTAGCGCACGACCCAGGTCTGCTCCACAGCGCGCATCCAGTCTCGTTGGTCTTCTATCACTCTCCGATTATAGCTCTGGTGCGCTTCCTCACCGGTTACAAGAACTGGGGAGTTACGGGTGGCCGCCTATAATGCACAAACGTTCTAATTATGTTCGTCGCCATCGCCTCCGTCACTCTGCACATACCCGAGAGCCGCAGCCTCAAGGCAAAGCGGCGAGTGGTGAAGTCGCTCATCGAACGCGCCCGGGCGCGGTTCGCCGTCTCCATATCCGAGACCGAGGGGCAGGGGACGTGGCAGAGCGCGACCATCGGCCTAGCCTGCGTCAGCGGGTCGGGCGAGATGGCAGAAGAGGTCGTGGGCCGGGTACTGGCGTTCATCGACTCGTCGTCAACAGAGTTTGAGATAGTGGAGCGGTATGTCGAAACGCTGTCGGGCTTCGATAGCGAATGAGAGCCCCGCTTTGAACGCCCCGTCGTGAACACTGGTGCCTTCCTTGACTACGTCCAGTCGCTTCCCTGGTACCGGGAGCAGATAGAGCACGTAGAGGACATCCCGCCTCGTGACGCGACGCCGGGCGAGCTTGAGCGGCCGCTGCGCCCTGCGGTACAGACGCGTCTTACCGAGCAGGGCGTTACAGGCCTGTACTCTCACCAGGCCCGCGCCATCGACGCCGCCCGGCGAGGCGAGCATGTCATCGTCGCCACGCCTGCGGCTTCCGGTAAGAGCCTTTGCTACAACCTGCCGGTGCTGGACGCGCTGACCGAAGACCGGTCGGCCACGGCGATTTATCTATTCCCGACCAAAGCGCTGGCGCAGGACCAGGCCGCCGGGCTGGATCGCCTGACGCCGGAGGGAGCCCGGCTGCATAGCGGCGTTTTCGACGGCGACACGCCTCGCGAGGCCCGCAGCCAGGTGCGCCGTAGCTCAAGGGTCGTCATCACCAACCCCGACATGCTGCACATGGGCATGCTGCCCAACCACAGGAACTGGTACCGACTGTTTCGTAACGTGCGCTACGTGGTCATCGACGAGGCGCACATCTACAGGGGGGTCTTTGGCTCGCACGTGGCCAACGTCATCCGCCGCCTGCGACGCCTGTGTGCCCGGTTCGGCGCGGAGCCGACGTTCATCTTGTGCTCGGCCACCATTTCCAACCCGGCCGAGCACGCCGAGAAGTTGCTTGGTCTTCCCGTGACTGCGGTCGAGACGGACGGCGCGCCCTATGGCGGCAAGGACTTCGTGCTGTGGAACCCACCGCAGATAGACATGGACGCTGGGGCCAAGCGCCGCACAACTAACACTGACGCGTCATTGCTGATGACCGAGCTACTCAAGCGGCGGGTTCGCACGCTGACGTTCGTGCGCTCTCGGCGCATGGCCGAACTGCTGTACGTGTACGTGCGCGATCAACTCAAGTCCACCGTCCCAGAACTGGCGAAGAAGCTGGCGCCGTACCGGGCGAGCTACCTGGCAGAAGACAGGCGCAAAATCGAGCGCGATCTGTTCTCCGGCAAGTTGCTTGGGCTCACGTCAACCACTGCTATGGAACTTGGCATCGACGTGGGCGACCTGGATGCCACCATACTCACCGGCTACCCCGGCAGCTTCGCCTCGACCTGGCAGCAGGCGGGCCGCAGTGGACGACGCGGCGAAAGGGCGCTGACCGTGCTGGTGGCACAGGACGACCCGCTGGACCAGTACCTGATGCGCAACCCTTCGATGTTCTTTGGCAAGCCGTCGGAGGCCGTGCGAATATCCCCCACCAACCCGTTCGTGCTGAAGCCTCACCTGCTGTGCGCCGCCTACGAGGCCCCGCTCACGCCCGAGGACGCCGACCTGTTCAACACCGACATAACCGTCGAGGCCGACGAACTCGTCGGTGACGGGATCATGCACAAGTCGGGCGACAAATGGCACCTGGAACCGGAGGTCGACTTCCCGGCACAGTCGGTGAACATACGCTCGACTTCGTCGGACTTCTTCACATTGGTAGACCGGGGCAGCGGGGCCATATTGGAGACGGTGCAGGCGGCGTCAGCCTTCCTCCAGCTTCACCCAGGGGCCGTCTATTTGCACAAGGGCGAGACGTACGTGATAGCCGATCTGGACTTGGAGACAAAAGTCGCCAGGGCTTTGCGCAGCGACGTGGAGTACTACACCCAGCCGTCCGACGTCACCGAGACTCGCATTTTGCAGGAGTTCAGCGAGAAGCAGGCCGGTAACACGACCGTGCATTTGGGTGAAGTGAACGTGACTACAACCGTGACCGGGTTTCGACGGTTGTCGCCACTGTCTGGCGATGTGCTGGGCGAAGAGTACGTGGAACTGCCTCCGCGCAAGTTCAACACCGTGGGCCTGTGGTTCGGAGTGCCGCGCGATGTATTGCGGGCGGCCCAGGCTTCCAAGCTCGACCTGGCCGGAGCGTTGCATGCCATAGAGCACGCGGCCATCGGCGTACTGCCGCTGTTCGCCATGTGCGACCGCAACGACATTGGCGGCATCTCCACGCCGCTGCACCCAGACACCGGGCGGCCGCAGGTGTTCATCCACGACGGCGTGCCGGGCGGCGTGGGCATCGCCGAGCACGGCTACGACATCATCGAGGGGTTGTGGAAGGTGACGCTGGACGTCATCGCCGGGTGCGCGTGCGAGGCGGGCTGCCCCGGCTGCATCCACTCACCCAAGTGCGGTTCAGGGAATCGACCATTGGACAAGAGCGCGGCCGTGACCATACTGCGAGGGATACTGGGTCAAACCTAGATTCGGTTCGGAGCCCTGCGTGCGGCCCCGGTGCGGCTGTGTGTGGCCCCGATGCGCCTGCATGCGGCCATGATGCGATGCATAGCGAGTGCGTGCTATCCTTGAAATCACGGTCGGGGTGTGGCGCAGTATGGTAGCGCACCTGCCTGGGGGGCAGGGGGTCGCCGGTTCAAGTCCGGCCACCCCGACCACCTTTTCGAACAGTCTTTAGACGGCTCGCCACTCGGCGAGCCGTTTTTGTTTCCCACTCACCGCTCGTAGAACTTAGCGTTCTCGCTGAACCCGGCTATCTGCTCGCCGGTCGCGCGGGGGAAGACTTCTACTTTGAGCCGTCGGTCCTCGATGAGTTGCAGGAGGATTACCCCCTGCACGTCCCCTTCACTCGCTGCGCGTAAATCTGACGCGAGCGATCTCCTGTCCCAGTACTGGTCGCCGTCGAAGTACTCGATGCGCACCAGCTCGTAGCGAATGAGCCCGGACTCGACGCTGACGTCGGACGGGAACGGTGCGTTGCCTCGAACGCCGAACTGCTTGGGCTCGCCGTCCAAGTCGCCAATGGACACGATGAAGTGCGAGGGGTCCAGGTAGTTGGGCGAGACGGAGATGTGGCCGACCCAGTAGTTGCTCTGGGACAGCCCCGCATAGCCGTTGGTCCCCTCTTCGAACCAGTTGCCGATGAGGCGGCCGTCGATGTCGTGATCGAATTTCCCGCCGATGGGCTCGACGGTCCTCAGGCTCTTGGCGACGATCTGATCTCGCACCTCGTCAACGAAGTAGTCCAGGGTGTGGGGGACATGAATCTTCCAGGGCTCCCCTTCGTAGTGTTCCGGCACGAGGAACCCGGAGAGCACCACGGCCTGGTCGACGAGGTTGTAGTCGACGTTTTGGGAGTACCAGCCGATGACTTCGCCCGCCTCGACGGCGATGCTGACGGAGGCGTAGTTGCCCTTTGCAGGGGCTTGCGCCCCGACTTTGTCGGATAGGCGGTCTATGTGGATGTAGATGCTCTCCAGGCCGCAGCCGTGATCGATCACCAACCTGAAGTCGGCCCATTCGATTAGCTCGTTGTCGGGGCCGCCGGAGTAGCTACCGAACATGTGCTGGAGACCGGTGATGACCCCGTCTCCGGGGGCGTAGACCTCAATGTCGACTTCGTCGTTGTCAAAGTCCTGGAAGTACTGGTGGTCCACCGGGGTGACGTGGTTCCCGCTCATGAGGCCCAGGGGTACGACGACTGCGGTCTTGTCCAAATTGACAGGAGGAAACTGGAAAAGCGCCGGTGTAGTGCACTCAATTTCGGCCCGTGTCACCGGCTCTTGGATCACTGGCTCGACACCCGGCGACTCATCAGTTGCAGCCCTTGCCACAGGCGTGGCGATGTCACCAGCCGGCTCTGGCAAGGGTGTCGGCGTGTCTTCGACGACCGGCTGTGCCGATGGTTCTTGAGTCGCCACCGGTGCCAGGCCGCTCCCGGTGGTCGTACACCCTGCCACGCCAATGATGGCGCCAATTAAGACGAAGGCAACGGTCGTACCGACAGCCATTTTTGAGAAGCTCATCCCCATACTCCCATCCCAATAGAGGATACCCGTGACGGTCGATATCAAACCTGTCGGACGGGCCGCTAAGCGGGGGCCGTTTACTTTGTGCCGAATTTGTTTAGCACTCTTCGCAGGCCCCGCGCCAACGGATGTTAGCGGGAAAACCGGGAATGATAAAATGTAGGCTATTGCCTGCTGAGGCAGGTTTGTAGGTATGAAGGAGTAGTTGGATGTCTCGTGTTCGTGGTCAGCGCTTGACGCTGGTGCCGTTCACTCTCGTAGTTGCCCTGGTTGCGGCGCTGGTTCTGACGTTCGCTAGCGGCGGAACGCCAGTGGCGCACGCTGTGGGCGGCGGTCCTGTCATTTTGATGGGAGTCGATGGAGACGACATCTTTCACGCCCCAGCGGGCAATTACAAGTCGCTCGTCGACATCATGCTGACTAACGTCAGCAACGCAGGATCGGACATCCTGGTCATTGGTGGTGGTAAGAGTGGAACCGATGATGTGACCACGTTCTGGAACGGCATTGCATCGCAATCGAGTATGACGCCGACGTACG
>CAVOCN010000120.1:0-5070 GCA_963694205.1 Dehalococcoidia bacterium
AGCTTCGAAACACCACGTTCGATAACCGACCAGAGTGAGGGCTGCCCGGCCAACTGTTCGACATTCATCCTGGCGAGCGTCGAGTCTCGCTCAACCTCTAGATTGGCTAGATCGGCGAATTTGCTTCCAAAGGTCATGGCCCTCAGGTAGTTTGCCGACTCAATTATCGGTTCGACCGCAGGGCCCAGCGCTCCCATCCCCTTCGCAAGTCTAATGGCCTCGCCCAGAGCCGACGGCGACCCGAAATGCTCCCTTGCCGCAGCGACCAGTTCGGCCCGGCTCGATGCAGTAGCGAGTAGCTTTAGACTCTTAGCTGCCGATTCGATGGAGCCGTTCGCCGGTTCGCCCAGGGCCGTCGCCAGTTGGGCGGCCGTTGTAGCGGCCTCTTCGCCCAGTTCTCCCAGCGACTCGAGTGCGCCAGCGACATGCTTCCAGGAGGCCCCTGAACGCGACCCCAGTAGTGCGGCCACGTACGGAGCGGCCGAACTGTCGGTCAACGACGCGGCAGAGCGCACGGCGACGAAGTAGCGGCCCATGCCCTCGGCGAACTGCACCTCCGGCATCAGGTCCCATGACAGAGCGTCGCTCTTCAGTGCATGGCCTGTTTGGTCTAATACTTCGTGTCCATCGGATAGCCCGATCTCCCCGCGTTGGGCCACGACGAAGGCCAGCAGATAGAGCGACGCCAGGTCTGCGCTGACACCGTGCTCCTCACCCAGCGTTCGGATGAGCCCACTTGCCGGGACGTCGCCACCCCGGCTGCCGACGTAGGCGTGAACAAGGTCGATTGCTGGGCCAGGGTTATTGGCCGAACCTGCGAGACCGAGCGCCGGTCCAAATGCCTCCAACGTCGCTCTGGCGGCGACGTTTCCGGCTAGTGCAAGATGCAAGTTGGCCAGCGCTTCTCCCGTCAGGACGCTCGGAAACCGGGACTGGTCAAAGACTGGGCGCTCGCAAGTTTGGTTCAGCACGGCTCCGGCCAGGCGGGTGACCCAGGCATCGAAGTCGTCGCTCAGAAAAACCTCAGCAGCGTCGATTGAGGAGCCCTGACGAGTGTAGACCCGTCCGCCGGAGTACTTGGCGGCGTCTCGCCTGGCGATCTGCGCTCGCAATTCGTGCTCCCGCTCGGCCATCGGTGCTGAGAGCGAAGGCCGTTGTGGCGTGGAGTTGCTATCGTAGCGAGCCCTCGTCTCCCGAATGGCTGTTAGCTCCGCAGCCAGCCCTTGCCTCCTGGTGTCCGGGGGTCTGGCTGGCGAAGCCATCGCGATACGTCGGTCCTGAATATGGTCTCGGGAAATCCGGCGAGGAAGAGTGAAGAACACCAGTCGGAAGTCCAGGTCCGCTGGCAAGGGTTCGCCGTGCTGCGGTTGGGAAGCCTCGGCGATGATTACCTCGCCCCAGTAGCGCATGTTGCCCACGTCCACAGACCGGGTGCCCGGCGGCCCCGGCGGCCCTGCCGGACTCATGCTGTGTAGTCGGACTTGCCGCCCGTTTTGCTCAGTAGCCGCACGCCCTCGATGCGCATGCCCCTGTCCACGGCCTTGCACATGTCGTAGACCGTGAGCGCGGCCACGGACACGGCCGTCAGCGCTTCCATCTCCACCCCGGTCTTGGCGCTGGTAGAAGCGGTGGCCTCTATGAGGACCGACGAGGTGTCGTTGTCGATTCTCAGGTCCACCGAGATCGCATCGAGAGGCAGTGGGTGGCACAGGGGAATCAAATCGTGAGTTCGCTTCGCGGCCATTATTCCAGCCACTTTGGCCACGCCGAGCACGTCGCCCTTCTTCATTGAGTTTTCGCTTATTAGCCGGACGGTTTCGGGCTTCATGTTGACCCGGCCCTCGGCCTTCGCCACTCGCCTGGTCTCCGGTTTTGCGCCCACGTCCACCATAGCCGCCTGGCCCGTCGCATCTACGTGCGTCAACGCTGCGGGCTCTGGCGTCTTCGGCGTCCCCGGTGTATGGGGTGTATGGGGTGTTTCGGGGGGATCAGAAGCACCGGCCGGGGGCTGCCGACGCGGCTTCATGCGCCCGGCCCTGGTCTGCGACTCCTCGAACGCCACCGAGTCCGCTTCCTCGTTCAAAACGTGTCCCGAGTGGCCCCGCACCCACTGCCAGCTAACCCTGCGAGCGTAGACCTGATCGTCGAGCATCGCCCACAAGTCCTGGTTGGCCTTGCGTTTCCAACCCTTGGTCATGGTGTTAATCACGTACGTACTGTCCGTGTGGACAGTGACCTGGGAAGACTTGGGCAAGCTACGCAGGCCTTCAATGACGGCGAGCATTTCCATGCGGTTGTTCGTCGTCGGGTCGTCGCCGCCCCGCAGGACACGCTTGTTCCCATCGTCGATGACTATTGCCCCCCAGCCACCGGGGCCGGGGTTGCCGGAGCAGGCGCCGTCCGTGTAGATGTCTATCATGTCCCGCTATCCGCCGATGTGATACATCTCGACCTTGTCGGATCGAGGCTTGGTAAGGGCCGTGCGCTCGGCCGAGTACCGATCGGCCCTCCCAACCCAGACCTGGCGCACTATCTGCTCCAACTCGTCGTCGGTAGCACCGTCGCGCAGGGGGGTTCGCAGGTCGGTTCCTTTTGAACCAAATAGGCAGGTGTAAAACTCGCCCTCGGGCGACAGTCTCAGCCGAGTGCAATCGCCACAGAAAGGGGCGGTGACCGAAGAGATGACTCCAATCTCGCCGGAGCCGTCTTTGTACCTGTAGCGCGATGCCACCTCTCCGGGGTAGCTCGGAGGCACCTGCTCGAGGGGCATCTCTGCGTCGATCATCGCCACTACCTCGGCTGCGGGGACGACTGCGCCCATCTCCCAGCCGTTCAGCGTGCCCACGTCCATGAACTCGATAAAGCGCAAAATGTGGCCGCTGCCTTTGAAGTGCCTGGCCAGTTCCACGACGGTGTGGTCGTTGACGCCACGCTGGACCACAGAGTTTATTTTTACGGGCGTGAGGTCGGCTGCCTGCGCCGCTTCGATACCGGCCAGCACACTGTCCACCCCGAAGTTGCGGCCGTTCATCTTGCGGAAAACGGCGTCATCGAGCGTGTCCAGGCTGACGGTGGCCCTGCGCAGACCGGCCTGCTTCAGAGCCTCGGCGTGCTTGGGTAGCAGGTACCCGTTGGTCGTCATGGTCAGGTCCTGCACCCCGTCCACCTGGCCCAGCATTCGCACCAACTCAACGACCTGGCTGCGCACCAGTGGCTCGCCGCCGGTGAGGCGGACTTTCACTGCGCCAAGCTTCGCTACGACGGTCGCTATGCGCGTGATCTCTTCGAACGACAGTAGCTGCGCACGGGTGAGGAACTGGTAGCGTTCGCCGAATATCTCGGCGGGCATGCAGTAGGTGCAGCGGAAGTTACAGCGGTCCGTAACCGAGATGCGCAGATCCCTCAGGGGCCTGCCAAGAGTGTCTTTGACCGGAACGGGTGTCTTGGTCATGCGTTCAATTATATTCGGGCGCGGCTTCTAGCGAGCGCAGCCACCGTGCTGCCTTGCCCGCCGCCAGGCCTCGATGGCTCAGGCCGCCCTTCTCTTCGGGGGACAGTTGGGCCATCGTCATGCCGCCGAATTGTGCGCCGGAGTTGGGGAGTAAAAATACGGGGTCGTACCCGAACCCGCCGTCGCCCCTGGGCGCTTCGGCAATGGTCCCTGCGACGGAGCCGGTGAACGTTACGACGGCCTTTCCCGGCATGGCCACGGCGATCACGCACTCGAACCGCGCCGTTCGTAGGGTCAAGGGGATATCCTTCAACTCCTCCGTTAGACGGGCTACGTTCTCGGCGTCGGTGGCGTTTTCGCCCGCGTCGCCCTGTCCCGCGTATCGGGCAGACCTCACGCCGGGTCGGCCGTCCAGCGCATCCACCACCAGGCCCGAGTCGTCGGCCAGTGCGGCCAGCCCGCTCATGTCCCTGTAAGCGATGGCCTTGAGGACGGCGTTCGCCTCGAACGTTTGCCCAGTCTCTTCGACGTCGGCCGTTATGCCCTCGGTCTTGAGGTCGGTCAGGTCGAGCGAGTCACCTGCGAAAATCCGGGAGAACTCACGCAACTTCCCCGCATTCCCCGTCGCGATCAGGAGGCGGATGTGGTCTCCATCGACTTGTCGTACGCACCCCTGCGGGCGGCGGCCGTCACCTTGGCGCGGTGGTAGAACGCGGCCTGTGCTGCCTCTCGATTGCCCGTCTTGCCACGCCAGGCCGCCAGGGGAGCGGCTTGCAGTCCACGCCCGTATGAAAAGCTCAGTTCCCAGGGTGTACCGACGCTGGAGGCTTGCCGGTTGATGGCGTCAAGGTTTTCCGTCGCCTCTTCGTCACTCTGCCCGCCGGACAGGAACACAATGCCCGATACGGCCGCAGGAACGTTGTCTAAGAAACACGCCACCGTCGCCTCTGCGACCTGCTTGGGAGTCGCCCGGTTCGTGGCCGACTTGCCGCTCAGCACCATGTTGGGTTTAAGAATCGTGCCCGGCAGGTCCACCCTTTGGTGGCCTAGCTGGTAGAAGAGTTCTCGCAGGGCGGCATCTGTTGCCTTATAGCACTTGTCTATCGTGTGTTCGCCGTCCATCAGGACCTCGGGCTCCACTATCGGTACCAGTCCTGCTTCCTGGCTCAATGCTGCAAACCTTGCCAGCGCATGCGCGTTGGCCTGTATGCAGTAGGTCGAGGGAATGGTGTGGCCGATGTTGATCACCGCCCGCCACTTGGTGAAGCGTGCGCCCAGCGTCGCGTACTCGGCCAGCCGTTCTCGCAGGCCGTCCAGGCCCTCGGTAACCGTCTCGCCATCGGTGTTGGGGAGGGGCTTTGCGCCCTTGTCCACCTTTACGCCGGGTATGACGCCCTGGCTGGTCAACACCTCCACGAGGCGCGTGCCATCCTCCGCGTTTTGCCGGAGCGTCTCGTCGAACAAGATGACGCCGCTGATGAACTCGGCGACTCCCTGCGTGCGGAACAGCATCTCCCTGTAATAGCGCCTGTTGTCATCGGTGGACTCGGCATTAATGGAGTCAAAGCGCTTTTTAATAGTTGGCGAACTCTCGTCGGCCGCCAGAATCCCTTTACCCG
>CAVOCN010000121.1:0-4989 GCA_963694205.1 Dehalococcoidia bacterium
GCGTCGTGCTGACTCTATTGATCATAGTGGGCAACACGCCTGCGTTCTTTCTTATGCCGTTCTTGTTACAGGGCGTCATGCACCGATCCCCGCTGGCTGCCGGGCTGGTAATGTCCTGCGCCGCTGTGGCGGCTACGGCAACTGGCATGACGGCGGGATATTTGAGCGACCGGCACGACTGGCGCATCTTCGTGGTGGCCGGGACCGCCGCCATTATCGCGGTCCTGATAGGCGTGTCGTTTGTGGGAGAGACGACGCCACTGTGGATATTGGTCGTGCTGATGTTCGGGCTGGGGCTGGGGGTCGGGCTCTGGTACACGCCGACCACGAGCGCCGCACTGGGCGCTGTACCCAAGTCTCGCTACGGCGTGGGCTCGTCGGTGGCGCACCTGGCCCGGTACACGGCCAGCCTGTCCGCGATTACTCTCGCAACCACGGTGGTGGCGGTGACGATGTCGTCGCTCGGGTTCGAACCGACGCTCGACCTGGCGGACTCGGCGGAGTCGTCGGGTCTTGGAGGCGCGTTCGTTTCGGGCATGTCGGTGGCCGTGCGCATCGGCGCGGCCATCACATTCGCCGCTATGCTTATCGCGCTGCTGCCGCTGGGGCTCAGGCGTTCGCTACGACGGCAGCGTTAGCGTCGAAGGCGTGGATGTCGCTCGCGCCGTGCTCTTTGAGAATGGCCTTGCCCTGTGACCGCTGGTAGCCGTTGTCGGCGGGCAGGGCCACGACTATGCGGCCAGTGGTCACAGCCCTGGCGTAGCGCTCGGCCTCGGCTTCGGTGCCCGCAATCCCTTCCAGAGTCGACGTGCCGGACCTGACGGCGCCCCTCGTTTGAAGGGTCGTTCCCAGGTCCCGGGCCATTACCTGCACTTTGGCAACGTCGAATTCCGAGTTCACCACAGCGTCCAATAGCGACTGCACTTTCGGCTCCGAAGTGATGATTCCGACGACGTGACCGCTACCTGCGAACCGGTGCAGTTCCTGTTGGCTCTGATGAAGCATGGATCTCTCCGAAAAGTATTCTGAGGCTAGTGTCTCTACCCGTCGTGAGTCACACGTGACAGTCGGCACTCGGAGTATGAAGTTCGTGTGAACGGGTGCACCGGACATCGTCGTGGCGACATCGAAACAGCTATGACAATTAGCATTGCACTGGCGAATCGACTGATCGTGTGGACGCGGGCCAGCTACTCGCCGCTTACGCTGCGGCAGTGGCTGGTGGGGTTCGCGGTGGGCCAGGGGCTCGGCTGGACCGTAGTGCTCAGCTTTGCGAATGGCTGGCCGGTCTGGCAGCAGGCCCTGGCGGCTACGGAGTTGAGCTTCCTGTCGCTGACTATCGTCAGCTGGACGCTAAGGCGGCTCGGGTTCGGGTCGTTGTCTACAGGGGGCCATAGCCCGGAAAGCAAGACGGCCCGCGCGAAGCGGGCCGTCTGAAAAGCTATCTGAAGAGGTCTATCGAGAGCGGCTTGCCGCTAGCGAGGAGCCCCGGCGAGGCCGGGAGTTGCCGCCATCATTGCCGCGGTTTGGGCCTCCACCACGGTTTGGGCCTCCACTGCTATTTGGCCCTCCACTGCGACCTGGACCACGAGAGCGGTCTGAACCGCTCTGTTCAGACGACCCCGGACGTCCTTGTCCGGACGACCCTGGCCGAGATGGCCTGGCTGCCTGCCCCTGTGGACGCTGGTCGCCAGCCTGCTGGGCCGATTCGCCTCTCTGCGGCGCTCCGGCTCTTGACCTGCGGGGGCCTCCTCCGGCTCCGGCTCTGGGGCCTGGCCCGCCGCCACCCCTTCGAGGTGGCCCGGACCGTCGTTGCGACCCGTTCGGACCACGGCCGCGAGGTGACTGCTGCCTGGGACCTGGGGCCTGGGTATGGGGCGTGAAGCTCCCGTACTCAAAGCCTTCCAAGCGCCGCCGCTCGATGCGCATCCCGAGTATGGACTCGATTTTGCGCACCATCAGTTCGTCTTCGGGCAGCATGAACGTGAAGGCTTCGCCGGTATTGTCCGCTCGGCCGGTGCGACCAATGCGGTGTATGTAGGCATCGACGGTGTTGGGCATGTCGAAGTTGATGACATGCGAGACGAGCGAAACGTCGATGCCGCGAGACGCCAGGTCGGTGGCGACGAGCACGTCGAACTTGCCGTTTCGGAACCCATCTATCGCCTGCTGGCGTTTGTTCTGGGACAGGTTGCCCTGCATGGCGGCCACGTTGAAACCAACCTTCTCCAGGTCTCCTGCCAGCCTCTTGGCGCGGGCCTTGGTGCGGGTGAAGATGATAAGTCGGGCCGTCGGCGTTCGATTGAGCAGCTCCAACAACAGCTTCTTTTTCAGTGTCTCCGTCACCGGGTACAGAGCGTGTGAGACGGTCTTCGCCGGAGCGATGATGCCTATCTGCACGAAGGTGGGGTCGACAAGAATGTCGTCGGAAAGCCTGCGGATTTCGTTGGGCATGGTGGCGGCGAAGAACAGCGTCTGTCGCTGCCGGGGCAGGTGGCTGATGATGCGGCGAATGTCGGGCAAAAAGCCCATGTCGCACATGGTGTCCGCCTCGTCGAGCACGAGCACTTCGACACCGGACAGGTCGATGGCGCCGTCGCCAACGTGGTCCAGCAAGCGGCCGGGGCAGGCTACGACGATGTCAGCGCCGCGGCGAAGAGCCTTGGCCTGCGGTCCCTTGCTAACGCCTCCGTATATGCTCAGGCTCCGTATGGCCGTGTTTTTGCCAAGCTCGCGGGCGGTCTGGTGAATCTGCTCAGCCAGTTCGCGGGTGGGTGCAACGATCAGCGCGCGTATCTGGCCACGGGGTCCAGATATCAGCCGCTGGAGTATCGGAAGCATGAAGCTGGCGGTCTTGCCAGTGCCGGTCTGGGCCAGTCCCAGGACGTCGCCACCTTCGAGCGCGACGGGAATCGCCTTCTCTTGAATAGGCGTGGGGGAGGTGTAGCCTGCGGCGTCCACGCCAGCAAGCACACGTCGATCTAGGTTCAGTTCTTCGAAGTTCAGTGAGGGGTTCTCCTTGGCTCCACTAAGCCAAGTCACACTCTCAGCCAGATGAAACGCGATGCGGCGGGTACACCGCCGGGGTATGAGTGGACCAGATGTCCACTACCGTAGGGTTCCACTATAACAGGGCGGCCAGCCAGTGCAGATCGGATTTTCGCTATTTGGCGGGCCTGTTTCGGGGTGAAGCCGGAGCTACGATTCGATCTTTCGACGGGGGGTTGGTTATCCGGAGCGCTGTTGTATAAACGCTACGGCGTAGGGTCCGAGTTCTATTTCCAAACGGCCCTGCTCACAGGTGCGGGCTTCGCTTTGTTGCCAGAAACGTTCGGGGTCGGCGCACGCGTCCTGCATGGTTTCTGTGTTTAGCTCGCGTAGCTTGAGTTCGGCGCCAAGCTCCTCTAGCGAGACGATGGTCGGCGCTTCAGATAGCGAGAAGACCGCCGTGTGCACCGCGCCCTCGGTTGAAATGCGAAACGCCCCGGCGCTCGATGGTGAGCTTGAGTCCATAGGGACGGTGGCGCAGCCGGGGTGCCCGGTTACGTTCTGTATGAACCGAATTGGGTGATACGCGGGCCAAACCCCAGAGCCGTCTGGTGTCTCAGTGGGTTTGAGCCCGGCCGGGCCGACAGCTTCGAAGTAAGTTATCGACTCAGCTCCGGCCTCGGCCAGGTACTTGTAGCTGCCCGCAGCCCATGCGGCGGTGAAAAGCTCCGACTGCCTGGGGTCGCCCGGAGCGGGCCCAAAGCCGAGAGGCGACGGGGGCACGTTGCCGTTGAACCGGGGCAACAGCGACACCGGCGCGACGTGCACGCCTGCCTGAGGGTAAAGCGCCTTGGCGGACCGCACTGTCGTTGCCTGGGCTGACAGCGTGTCCATAATTGAGCTGTCGTCGAAGGCGTGGATTTGCGGGTTGATGGAGTAGGCGACGAAGTCTGCCCCGCTAACCGACGTGCGGCCCCGGTTTAGCTGGCAGTAGTCGGCCGCCGAGCCCACGCCAATTTTCGCGCCGGGCCACGCGTCTCGTAGCAGCGGCACCACTTCGGCCGCGTACTCGTTCGGCGTCTCGTGTGCGCCCGCAGCGAACGCTGTTATCGACGTGACCGATGTGCCTTTGGTCGCTGCTTTTATGGCTGAGATTTCCTGCGCGGCGTCGGCCGATAGGTACAGCGCCAGTTCTAATCCGGCACCTAACCCTTGAGCCAGTTCGGTGGCCGCTCGCAGGTCGGACTTCCAGTTGGGGTTGAGGGGGAACACTTCTAGCCGCACGTGCGCCGGGCGCAGTCGACGTATTGCCTCGTCGCCAAGGCCCGAGACGCCGGTCGCCGTGGGCACACCGATGC
Organism: Dehalococcoidia bacterium; assembly: GCA_963694205.1. Lineage (GTDB taxonomy): Bacteria > Chloroflexota > Dehalococcoidia > Lucifugimonadales > UBA2962 > CAUZIR01. The sequence continues at coordinate 4,347 of CAVOCN010000121.1, forward strand.
CGATGCTAGGTACGGGTCTGCCCACGGCGGGCCCACGGCCGGGAACTGGGAACAGGCGTACCGGAGCGCTCTTGACCGTCGTGTTCGAGGCCGTCGGCCGGGGGCCGACCAGTTCAATCTTCGCCGCCTGCCTGACCGGACTTCCGGCCTCAAGGAGCACAGGGCGCGGCAGGTCCATCGGTGTGCCGTAGGTCTTGAACGAGTCGTCGGTCCAGTTGCGCTGATCTTCCGTTTCGAAGATTTCGCCGTTGAGCGTGACTTTGGCGGAGAGGTCGCCTGAGATGCGATGTGTGATCGCCCGCAGGTTACGGAAGGCCTGGTGCGGTGAGATTTCTAGCGGGAACTGCGTGTCTTCGACCGTCCCGTCGTTGTGCTCGACGGTGCAGGCCTCCCCAGCGCACTCGCGCTCGGGGTGGAGCAGGCAAATGCCTATGCGATTGCGGGTGAAGGCAGCGTTGGCCGCCCCGTCCATTTCGTACGTAATGGTGCCGTCAGTGTCGCCGGTCACCCGCCCCGTCCAAGAGAAGTCGACGTCGGCGCTGCGGTGGTCGGCCCTGAACGTGACGAGGAAAGAGTCCGGTCCGGCGTCTATCGACAGATCGCTGACGGCGGCAGACACGGTGTCCCAGGCCACGTCGCGTAC
>CAVOCN010000122.1:0-4944 GCA_963694205.1 Dehalococcoidia bacterium
CACGTGGTCCACGACGAATCCCTCCTGCGCCAGGCCTTCAGAAAGGCTCCTGGCGACCGCCGGGTCATCCTCTACCAGTAGAATTTTGCCACCGGAGTTCACGTGACGCTGTGCTCCTAACTAACCGTCGGTCCTATTGTTCAGGGTTTTTTTAGGACCGAACCGGGTTACCAACTATCTAATGTCCACCTAATCTAATACGACAAGAGCCGCAGCGGGTTTCGAGATCGTAATAGTTACGTAACGCCGGGGAAATGTGCACAACCGACTATGGAGCCCGACCGTTGTATTCCCAGTGGGCTAAATAAAGAGAATTGAAAGCCAGTAAGGCCGCGAGTTAGCAAAGCCAAGAGCGAGTAAGGGTAGGAACAAATGGACAACACGATCGGGTGGGGCCACCTCAAGGGAGAGGCCACGACGAGGTCGATGGGCCAGACGGAGATCTCCGAACTCAACGAGCAGGTCGAACGCGAGGGCATGTTCCTCAAAGACCTGACGGCTGAGCTGGGCAAGCGCATGATCGGCCAGACGTCCATGGTGGACAGGGTGCTTGTGGCGCTGCTCGCGGACGGACACATCCTGCTGGAAGGCGTGCCGGGGCTGGCCAAGACGCTGCTGGTGAAGACGCTGGCACAGGCCATTCACGCCGACTTCTCCCGGCTCCAGTTCACCCCCGACCTGCTGCCCGCCGATCTGCTCGGCACCCAGATATACAACCCCAAGACCTCCGAATTCAGCATTCACCGGGGGCCCATTTTCGCCAACATCGTACTGGCGGACGAGATAAACAGGGCACCGGCGAAGGTCCAGAGCGCGTTGCTCGAAGCCATGCAGGAGCGGCAGGTCACCATTGCAGACAAGACCTTCCCGCTCGACAACCCGTTTCTCGTGCTGGCCACCCAGAACCCGGTAGAGCACGAGGGCACCTACCCGCTGCCAGAGGCGCAGGTGGACCGCTTCATGCTCAAGGTCGTGGTCGACTACCCGACAAGAGACGAAGAGCGACGAATCGTCGCGCTCATGGCGGTCGGCGAGCCCGAGGCCGTGCGCCCCGTGGTCAACCTCGAAACCATCCTCAAGGCGCGCGAGGCCGTGCGCCGCATATATGTGGACGAACGCATCACCGAGTACGTTCTCGATCTCGTGCTCGCCAGCCGAGACCCGGCCGCGTTCGGTATGGCCGACCTGAAGGGCTACATCGCCTACGGTGCCTCGCCAAGGGCCAGCATTTATCTCGTTACTGCTGCCAGGGCGCACGCCTTCCTGCGCGGCCGGGGCTACGTCACCCCCGAAGACGTCAAGGCGATAGCGCCCGACATACTCCGACACCGGGTCATCACCACCTACGAGGCCGAGGCCTCCGACGTAGACGGCACCGAACTGGTCCAGCGCATTCTTGACGCCATCGAGGTCCCCTAAACGGGGGACCGAGGCCGCGAAAAGAGTGGTTCCCGGCCTGACGGCTATCTCCACTTCTGTAGATAGCCGTCGAACGCCCGAGACCCGACAATAAATCCAATGATTCCACCAGAAATACTAAAAAAGACCCGCCTCATAGAGATACGCACCCGGCGGCTCGTCAACGAGTCCTTCGCCGGCCAGTATCTGTCCACGTTCCGGGGCAGCGGCATCGAGTTTAGCGAAGTCCGCCCGTACCAGTTCGGCGACGACGTACGCACCATCGACTGGAACGTCACCGCCCGCATGGGCGTCCCGTTCGTGAAACGCTTCGTGGAAGAGCGTGAACTGAGCGTAATTCTGGCAGTAGACGCTTCTGGCTCTGGGAACATCGGCACCGTAGACCGTCTGAAACGCGAACTGGCTGTGGAACTGGCGGCGGTGCTGTCGTTTGCCGCCACCACCAGCAACGACCGCGTCGGCCTGGCGCTGTTCACCGACGAGGTGGAAAAGTTCGTGCCGCCCCGCAAGGGCCGCAAGCACGTAATGCGGGTGGTGACAGATTTACTGTCCTACTCGCCGGCTCGCACCGGCACCGACATTGGCGCTGCGCTCGACACGCTCAGCACGGTGCTGAAGCGCCGCAGCGTGGTTTTTCTCATCTCCGACTTCTTGGCCCCCGCAGATAGCTACGCTCACCAGCTACGAGTCGTCGCCCGCCAGCACGACCTGGTAGTTGTCGATCTGCACGACCCGCTGGAGACGGCTATTCCTGAGATAGGGCTCGTCGCGCTTCAAGACGCAGAGACCGGTCAGACGGTCTGGGTAGACACGTCCGACCCCGGCTGGCGTGCCGAATTCAACGAGCAATTGGCGTCAATAGAAGCGGCCCGCAGGTCGGCCTTCAACGCTGCCGGGGTGGACCGCATAGGCCTGACCACCGGCCAGGACTACGCGGCCGAACTGATCAACTTCTTCGCAAAGCGAGCCCGCCGCACCGGCTGGACGCGACATACGGCCAGAATTTGAAGTCCGTTTCTTTAGTAGCCGCTTTACTTGTGAGCCTCATGCTTGGCGCACTCGGCGTCAGCGTTGCGAGCGCACAGGCACCGTTCGAGGCCGACCTCGCCGTCGTCCCCGACCAGCTCGTCATCGGCGACGTGGTGCGGGTGACGGCGTCGGTGACGCACCCGGCTGGCTATATCGTCGGTCCGGTGGCCCTCCAGGCCCAGTGGGGGCCGTTCGAGGTGCGCGCCCTGGAGGCACCGGTCATCTCCACGAACGCCGATGGCACCGAGACGACGCGCATAACTTTCGAGGGCCAGGTGTTCCAGACCGGCGAGCTAACCACCCCCGAACTGACGTTGACCGTCATATCGCCAACAGGAGCCGAGACCGTGAGCACAGCCGCCCCGGTATCGGTCGACGTGACGACCATATTGCAGGACGGGGAACTGCGCGACATTCGCCCCCAGGCCGAGTACCCCGACACGAATATCGGCCTGATTGTCGGATCGGTACTGGCTGCGCTGGCGGCCGTTGCCATCGCAGTCGGCGCTCTCGTGTACGTGCTGCGTGGTCGCGTGGCCCGGGTCCCGGCCCCGGCGCTCGACCTGCGTTCCCCGTACGAGCGAGCCATCGCCGAACTGGCCCGCGTCTACGACCTGGGGCTGGCTCAGGAACGGCGTTTCAAAGAGCACTACGTCCTCACCTCCGATGCCTTACGAAGCTACATTGACGGCGAGTTCGGCCTCGACGCCGTCGAGAGCACTACTGCCGAAGTTTCACGGCAGATAAGGGCAAGTTCGGTGGAATGGATACTTGGCCACCGGGTGCTCACCATTTTGTACGTATCGGACTTGGTGAAGTTCGCCCGGTACTCCCCGGCTCCGGACGAAGCCGACGCTCTCATTCCAGACACCGCCGCGCTAATTACCGACCTGCATCGCGAAGCCGTCAAAGTTGTCGATGAAGACGCCGACTACGCCCCGGTGGGATGGGACGCGACCTAGTCATGTCCTTCGCCAGCCCCGAAGTGCTGATCGCGCTGCTCATCGTGCCGCTGCTAGCAGTGGCGAGCGTCGTCTACGGCCGCCGTATGCGAAGGCCTGCCATTCGTTTTCCGAGTTTGGACCTCACGCCAGGCCCGCGCCGACGGTCGTGGCGAACCTACTCCGGCCCAATTCTCACGGCCGTGCGTTTGGCTGCGTTGACACTGCTCATAATCGCGCTGGCCCGGCCGCAGACGGGCAACGCGCGCGAGATCGTCACGGGCGAGGGCCTGGACATAGCCCTGGCGCTGGACATATCCGGGTCTATGGGGACAAAGGACCTGGGGCCCGGAGGCCGCATCGAGGCGGCCAAGTTCGCCATTGGCGAGTTCGTGTCCGAGCGGGAGAACGACCGGGTGGGCCTGGTGGTATTCGCAGAGTCGGCCTTTTTGCAGGCCCCACCAACTCTTGACCATGCCGTTTTACTCCGGCTGACCGCGCAGGTCCAGTTGGCCAGGGCAGTGGGCATTCGGGACGGCACCGCCATAGGCATGGGCCTGGCCACGGCCGCCGCCATGCTTAAGGATTCGGACGTCGAGTCCAAGGTCATCGTTCTGCTCACTGACGGGGTGAACAACGCCGGGGCTATTGACCCGATTACTGCGGCCACTGCCGCCGAAGTATTAGGCATAAAGGTGTACACCATCGGCGTGGGCAGGCCGACCATCTCGCCCTTCGGCAACCTCGGCACCGGGATAGACCTGGACGAAGACACGCTTCGTGAGATAGCCGAACTGACCGGAGGCCGCTACTTCCGGGCCACCGACCCCGAAGGTTTGAACCGCATCTACGAAGAGATCAACGAGCTGGAAAAGTCTGAAATAGAGACCTACACGTTCGCCCAGCGCAACGAGAAGGCTGGCTGGGTTTTGATCCCCGGCCTGGCGCTGTTGATAGGCGCGCTGGGGCTGAGCCGGACGGCGCTCAGGACGCTGCCATAGCCATGTCATTCGCCCTACCCCTCGTCCTCGTCGCCTTACTGCTCGTCCCGGCCGCCGTCGGGCTCGTCGTGTGGGCCGCTCGCTCCCGGCAACGGGCGCTGGACACGCTCGCGCCACGGCACTTGCTGGCGGGGCTGCTCATCGGCGTCAGCGGCGTGGGCAGGCGCTGGCGCACCGTGCTGTGGGTTACTGCGCTGGGCTTCGCGGTCATCGCCGTGGCCCGCCCCCAGTGGGGAGAGCGCGAGACCATCGTTGAGCAGGAGGGCGTGCAGGTAGTGGTCGTCCTGGACGTGTCGGCGAGCATGCTGGCGCAGGACGTCAAGCCCGACCGGTTGACCAGGGCCAAGCTGGAGATGATCGAACTGATGGACCGGCTCGACGGTGACGAGATCGGCCTGGTGCTGTTCTCCGGCTCGGCGTTTATTCAGTTGCCGCTTACGTCTGATTACCTGACGGCCAGGCGCTTTTTGGACGCTGCCAATACCAACTCCATCTCCCGGCCGGGCACGGTCGTCGGCCGCGCCATCGAGATGGCCGCGCTGGCATTCGACGAA
>CAVOCN010000123.1:0-4922 GCA_963694205.1 Dehalococcoidia bacterium
GTGCGGCCTACCCTGCGATATTCCATTTGATGACTCCTCGTTAGGCGAAGGCCAGGGCCTTCGCGGGGTTTCCTATTAGGACCTTGTCCAGCAGGTCTTGCGTGAACCCGCGCTTCCTCATGCGGGGCACGATGTTCTCCAGAATGTGAGCATAGCCAGGGCCGCCGTACTGTTCCAGGTGGATGAGCGAGCACCGGTCCTGCGCCACCAGTAGCTGGTCTTCGTAGCCGTGTTCAACGAGGTGTTCCAGTCTCTCGATACGGCGCGCGTCGGAGATTTGTCCGCCTACGCGGCCGAGATACTCATGGTTGGTGCTCTCGTAGCCGAACAGGTCGTGCTCTATGTAGCACCCCGACGACGCCAGGTCTCGCAGGGCACCGAGGTCACTAACGACCGGCCCGATGTGGCCCATGATGATCTGCTTGGGGTCGGCGCCCGCCTCAATAAGAACGTCGAGAATCTCGGCCGGGCTGTACTCCTCGAAGCCGGGGTGAATGGTAATGGGCGCGCCGGTGCGGACCGATGCCCGCGCCGACGCCCGCAGCACCTTGGCAATGTTGTCGTCCATAGGGGCCATGCAGCCAATCTCGCCGATCACGCCAGAGCGCACGCCGGTGTCGCCAACGCCGACCGTGACGTCGCGGACGATCTCCTCTTCGATAGCCCCCTCTTCACGTTCGTCCATATCGTCGGGGTGGAACATCGGGATGTAATAACTGCCGCCCATCACCACATTAAGCCCGGTGGCACGCGATATACGGGTGAGTGCCAGCGGGTCACGGGCAATGCCAATACCGGTAGTATCGACCATCGAATTACCACCGGCATGCTTGAACCGAAGGGCCTCTTTAATAGCCAAACTCTCGTCAAGCACCCGCAAGTTCGGGTGGTTTCGGAACCATAATTTACCCATCTTTCCCAGCATGTCGATCGTCACAGGCCGGTCCGCATAAAACCGCGTAGACGCCTCATCTGCCTCGGCAAAATAGCCGTCCAGGTCAATCAGCAAATGCTCGTGTGTGAGGGTAACGCCCATCTGCTCGGGCTCTATCGGCCCCAGCACGGTCTGTACTTTCCCCGTCATCTCGCTATTAGGCAATTCTCTACTCCTTTGCGCAGGAGCGAGTTTACCACCCCCAAACGGCTATTCAGAGGGCTCTATAATGGCCGCGCAATGACGACTACTAACACGACCAAATCACCGACCGGCAGCAACCTCAGAGACATGAGCGGCAAAGTGGCACTGGTGACCGGCGCGAGTACTGGTCTCGGCGAGTCGGCGGCTCGTTCCTTTGCCGAACGAGGAGCAGCCGTCATCACCGTCGCCAGACGCGAGGCAGAGGGCGAGGCGGTCGCCCGGCGCATACGCGACGAGGGCGGCCGAGCGCTGTTCGTGCGCGGCGACGTGTCCGTCTCCGGGGACATGATCGAGGCTGTGAGCGCAGCAACAAGCGAGTACGGGCGGCTCGACTACGCCATCAACAACGCGGGCGTCACCGGCGAGGCCGCGCTTACGGCCGATGCCACAGTGGAAAACTGGGACACGGTGATGGCGGTAAACGTGCGGGGTGTTTTCCTATCACTGAAGGCTGAGATTCCGGCCATGCTCCAGGCCGGGGGCGGCGCGATAGTGAACGTGTCGTCGGGCGTCGGCGTCTACGCCGTGCCGACAATTCCGGCCTACGTCGCCAGCCGACACGCAGTCGTCGGTCTAACCAAGTCGGCCGCGCTGGAGTACGCGCCGTTGGGCATACGACTCAACTCGATCTGCCCCGGCAGCATCGCCACGCCGATGCACTACCAGCTATGGGGCGAGGGCCGGACGGCCGAAGAAACCGACGAGTACATCGCCAACCTGCACCCGGCGGGCCGCATCGCCAGCCCCGAGGAGATTGCCGACACCTGCGTATGGCTATGCTCGGACGCTGCGTCCTACGTAACCGGCCCGCCCCTGGTCAATGACGGCGGCTGGGCGGCCCGCTAAGAGCGGGTTGCCTTGACGATGGACTGAGGGTTCATCGGTAGCTGGCGCAGTCGGGTGCCGGTTGCGCTCTTGATGGCGTTTGCCAGCGCCGCCAGTGGCGCTGAGATGCTGGCCTCGCCCACGCCCTTCACCCCGTAAGGGTGGTTCGGGTTGGGCACCTCGATTATGACCGCCTCGATCATCGGCAGGTCGAGCGTCGTCGGCATGCGATAGTCGAGCAGCGACGCATTCTGCATGGCCCCATCGTCATTAAGGTAGTACTCCTCGTTCAGTGCCCAGCCGATGCCCTGGGTGATGCCGCCCTGTATCTGCCCTTCGACGTAGGCGGGGTGAACGGCGGTGCCCACGTCTTGAAACGCAGTCGCCCGAAGAATGTCGGTCTTGCCGGTCTCGGGGTCGACCTTCACATCAACCAGGAGGGCCGAATACGATCCAGCGGCTCCGGGCGGGTTCAGGTTGGCCCGTCCCACTATCGGCCCGCCGGTGTTGTTGGCGTCCGCCGCGATCTCTTTGAAGCTCATCTTCAGCGCGGTGTTCGAGAGGTGCCGCGCCTCACCGTCCACGTATTCGACGTCGTCGATCTTGGCATCCCAGACGCGGGCTGCCCGCTCGATGACCTGGCGCTTTACGTCGTTGGCGGCTTCGTAGGCTGCCCAGCCAGACTTGTACGTCACCCCGCTGCCGCCCGTGACAGACGTGTAGCCAATAGTTTCGGTATCGCCGACGCTGGGCAATACGTCCTCTACCGGTAGCGAGAGCACCTCGGCGAACATCTGGGCGAGGGCCGTACGGCTACCGCCGATGTCCATAGACCCTTCGACCAGGGACACCCGGCCGTCGGCCAGCACGTTCCCTATGGCACACGCAGGCCCGGCGTTGTTGCGGCAGAAACCGAGGCCGACGCCCCGCCCAACGCCTTCACCCTCAATAGGTGCCGAGTAGTGCGGGTGGGCCTTGACCGCCTCCATGGTCTCCAGCGCGCCGATGGGGCCGTTCATGACGCCGTCTGCCCGCCTGTCGCCCTTCTTGGCAGCGTTGGTAATGCGCAAGTCGATGGGGTCCACGCCCAGCTTTTCGGCCAATTCGTCCATCACAGACTCGGTGGCGAAGGCAACGATTGGCGCGCCCGGTGCCCGGTAAGGGGCGACCTTGGGCTTGTTGTCGAGCACGTCGTAGCAGTCGATTCTTACGTTGTCGATTTTGTAGGGCGCGAAAATGGCCGCCGCCGCCCCAGTAATAGGCGAAGGAGGGAACGCCCCCGCCTCGAAGGCGAGCATCGCGTCGGCGGCGGTGATTCGGCCGTCCTTTTTCGCGCCGATCTTCAAGGTGACGTAGCTACCAGAGGTCGGGCCGGTGGCCTCAAACACCTCTGCACGGGACATGGTCAGCTTGACCGGCTGGCCTGTTTTCTTAGATAACACGGCAGCAAGTGGCTCGACATAGATCGGTAGCTTGCCACCGAACCCGCCGCCAATTTCCATAGGCACTACTCTCACGTCCGATACCGGGATGCCGAGCGTTACGCCCAGCTGATCGCGAATGCCGAAGTGGCCCTGGCTCGAGCACCAAACTGTCAGTTTGCCGTCCTGCGACCATGAGGCCGTGCCGTTCTGTGGCTCAATGTAGCCCTGGTGAACCGAGGTCGTCCTGAACTCGCGTTCCACTACTACGTCTGCCGCCTCGAAACCCACCGTCAGGTCACCAAGAACGTACTGCTCCCGGCCCACCACATTGGGCGGAAAGTCATCTACCGGGCCCAGGCTGTAGGGCACCATGTCGTCGTGCACTATGGGCGCGCCCGGCTTCATGGCCGACTCCACATCGAGCACGGCGTCGAGCTTTTCGTAGCGGACCTCGATCAGATCGAGAGCCTCTTGCGCGGCGTGCACGCTGGTAGCCGCGACGGCTGCTACAGCGTGTCCCTTGTACAGCGCCTTGTCCCGTGCCATGACGTTTTCCGGGTGGTTCTGGCCCGGCAAAATACCGGTGCCAACCGGCGCTCCCGGCTGCAGGTCGGCCGAGGTCATCACGCCCCGTACGTCGGGATGCGCTTCAGCAAGAGATGTGTCTATGGACAAGATGCGGGCATGCGAATGAGGGCTTCTCAGCACGGCACCATAGAGCATTCCGGGCAGCGTAATATCGGCCCCGAATCGTGCTCTGCCGGTCACCTTGTCGGCCCCGTCGTGTCTTATCGGGCGGGTGCCAACTACCTTGTATTTCTGTTTCGTCATTCTCTTAATTTAGCCCTTCGCTTCGGTTGCCTAATGGTCTGTCGATTTCGGTCCTAGTCGATGCTGCGCCAGTCGCCGCCCACGTCGTCGTATCGGCGTTGCAACTGTGCGACGACCACCGGGTCCAGTGGTAGCTGCTTATCGACTATGTCGATGTTGGACTGCATGTGTTCAGGGTTACGAGTGCCGACTATCGCGGTGTGAACGTCTGGGTGGGCCAGCACGAACCCCAGCGCGGTCTCAATGCGGTTATCGGGCTCTCCCGCAATGGGACCAGCCGCCTGCATCTTCTGGGAGCGCTGACCCAGTCGCCTGGCGACGGTGTCTTCGTAGTGGTCTTCGGAGCGGAACTCCCTGCCCCACATGCCGTTGCCGATGGGCCGCTTGGCGATGATGCCCATATTGGCCGCCTTTGCCGCCTGGAAAATGCCGTGGCGGGCCCGCTGGTCCAAAACGGAAAAGGCTGTCTGTAGCGTGTCGAACATGCCGCTCTCAATGGCCCACATGGCCTCTTCGTTCTCCTGGCTGTAGCCCACGAACCGGGTCAGGCCCTGCTTCTTAGCGTCCATAACGGCCTGGATCACATCGTCGGGAGGCTCACCGAATACATCGTAGGCGTGCACTTGAAGCAGATCCACGTAATCGGTCTTGAGGCGTTTCAGGCTGCGCTCAATACTCTTGCGGATCGTCTCCCCGGTAAAACG
>CAVOCN010000124.1:0-4905 GCA_963694205.1 Dehalococcoidia bacterium
AATGCCATGCGGTCCGTCTTAAGGTCTATGCCGTCGCTCTTTTTGAACTCGGTGGCGATCCAGTCGATGATCCGCTGGTCGAAATCATCCCCGCCGAGGTGGGTGTCGCCGTTGGTGGCCTTTACCTCAAACACACCCTCCCCAAGCTCAAGAATGGTTATGTCGAACGTGCCACCGCCGAGGTCGAAAACGGCAATCGTCTCGTCGGCCTTCTTGTCTATGCCGTATGCCAGCGCGGCCGCCGTGGGCTCGTTGATGATGCGCAGCACCTCCAGCCCGGCTATCCGCCCGGCGTCCTTGGTAGCGTTGCGCTGGCTGTCATCGAAGTAAGCCGGGACCGTTATCACCGCCTGGGTAATCGTCTCCCCCAGCTTGGCTTCAGCGTCCGCCTTCATCTTCTGCAAAATCATCGCAGAGACCTCGGGAGGGGCGTACTTCTTGTCGACCATCGTCACGGACACGTCTCCGTTGGGAGCCGCCGAGACCTGGTATGGGGTCAGGGCCAGATCGTCCTTAATCGTATCTTCGGTAAAACGCCTACCCATGTAGCGTTTAACCGAGTAGACGGTATTTTCCGGGTTGGTTACCGCCTGTCTCTTGGCAGTCATTCCGACATAGCGTTCACCGCTCTTGGGGTTGACGGCCACCACCGACGGGGTCGTTCGCGCCCCTTCTGAGTTCTCCACCACGCTCGGGTCACCGCCCTCAATAATGGCCATGCACGAGTTGGTTGTTCCCAGGTCTATTCCGAGAATCTTTGGCATTCTTAGTTCGCTCCGTAGTTTGGTTTCTTATTAATTCGCGCCACTAAGGCGCTTTCGACACTGTCACCTGGGCGGCCCGCAGGACGCGCCCGTTTTGTTTATACCCATTTCGCACGACCGCCAAAACGCGACCGGCCTCCAGTTCAGTTGTTTCCTGAAACATCACCGCTTCGTGTTCCGCCGGTTCGAACGGCTCGCCCTGAGCCTCAATGGCAGTAACACCCTCCGCTTCCAGCAGGTGATCGATGCCACGTTGCACAAGCTCAAGCCCCTCGCGCCAGCCAGGTGCGACGGCGTCTGCAGGAACCATGTCCATAGCGCGCCGGAAGTCGTCCGACACACCGAGCACTTTCAGTATGACCTGTGACTTGCCGAACTTGCGCAGGTCTTCCTTTTCCTCAGCGGCGCGACGCTTGAAGTTCTCAAGGTCCGCCTGCACCCGCTGGGCCAGCGCTCGGAACTGGTCTTTTTCCCGCAGTGCCTCTTCAAGGACAGCCTGTATGTCCGACTCGCCCCCTTCGGGCCCGTCTGAACCGGGCCCCTCTGGGCCATTGGGGCCCGTTTGTTCCTGTTCACTCATCGTTTTCGCGCTCCGTCCAATAATTTCATCGTAATGTGAGCTTCGCCCCCTATGGGTTCCCCACTCCTAGCATGTCAAACATTTCGCCCAGGCTTTTATCGACCGCCTGTCTCAGCTGCTCGCCACGCAGAGACTCAGCGCCGGCTCGTAGCACTAGCAGCCGGTTGAATATACCCAGCACGAGTTCTACCCCCGCCAGGTTCAGGCCCAGGGTGCCGACCAGGTGTTTAATCAGCCTGAGCCTGGCAATATCTTCCTCAGAATAGAGGCGGCGAAGCCTTCCCGCCCGCCTGAACGGAGAGACCAGGCCAACGCGCTCGTACTTGCGCAACGTCTGCGGGTGCATCTCTAAGATGCGTGCGGCGACGCTGATGACGTAAACACCGTCGCCCTGCGTATGGTAATCCGTCGGCCCTCGCATCTGTCGCCTTCACCTCGCCGTTGTCTCGATAGTCGCCGCCCGGTTAGTCGCTCGCTGGCCTAACCTCACTGCGCCGACGGCCGTTGTACTCGCTGTCGGCCGAAGGGTTACCGGGCCCCAAGCTGGCCAGGTCGCTTTTTCGAGTGTAGAAGTTGACACGCCGCATGTCAACATACTTGACTTATAACGACTCGAACGTCGGCGAGTATGGAAAGCCCTGCGAACCTCAATCCGAGGACAGACATCGAACGTAGTAACTGCTTAGACAGGACCGTGCCAAGCGCAGAACCAGTGGGCGAGAGTCCAACAGTATTCTAAAAACGAATACTGAATATCAACCGAAATTACTTAACAACATATTCTTCACAGTGAAGAATGGTGGTCCGGCAACAAAGCCGGACAGGAATAGAAGGAAGAAAGTGATGCTGAAGCTGAAGAACTGCGCTAGGTGCAAGGGTGACATGCACTCCAATAGGGATCTATACGGCTCGTACGCCGAGTGCCTCCAGTGTGGACACATGGAGTACCTCAAGGAGACTCATACCCTCCAGACCAGGGTAAAGAGCAGGGCCAAAAAGCCCGCTGCTGCATAGCAGAAAAATTCGGATTGCAAGTTAAGAGGCCCGCTCGAATGAGCGGGCCTCTTTTCATTTACCTAACTGGCACATACCCGGTCCGATCATCCCTTTCTCAGGGCAGGTCATCGCGGAAGCGCTGCTCTTTCCACGGGTCACCCTCCATGTGGTACCCCCGTACCTCCCAGAACCCGGCTTCGTCCTCGGCCAAAAACTCCAGGCCGTTGACCCACTTCGCGCTCTTCCAGGCGTAGCGCTTGGGCACCACCAGCCTGAGCGGGCCCCCGTGCTCACGGGGAAGCTGTTCCCCGTCGTGTCTGTAGGCGAACAGCACATCGTCGTCGTCTAACACGTCAAGGGAAATATTGGTGGAGTAACCACCGTAGCAGTGCACCATGACATACCGTGCCTCTGGCAGAGGCTTAACCGCGTCCAGTACGGCCCGAATGGGCACACCTTCCCAGGTGTTTACCAGCCTGCTCCACTGGGTCACGCAGTGAAACTCGGCGTCGAGCGTAACCCGGTCCAGGGCAGTGAACTCGTCCCAGTCCATGGTCTGCTCCGACTGCACCAGGCCCGACACGCGCATGCTCCACTCGCTCGGGTCGACATGAGGTGCACTACCAAAAGTCAGCACGGGAAACTTCTCGGTAACGAACTGGCCCGGAGGAACGCCGTCCTCGGAAACCCTGGTTCGGTTGACTCTTCCTAGCTTGTTCAGCATTCGGGTCGCTCCGTCGTCGGGATGCGCCGAGGGCCCCAATCAGGCTGGGCACTGGGTCAGGCTTGGCCCGTATCAGGCCAGGCACTGGTAATAGAGCGGCTAGCCCGCTTTGCGATTGAGGCCGTCCAACGCGGCCGTCTTGTAGCACTCGGCCAACGTAGGATAGTTGAAAACGGTGTCCAGGAAATAGTCCATCGTTCCCCCGAAGGTCAACACCGCCTGTCCAATGTGCACCAGCTCGCTGGCCCCCTCGCCGATGATATGTACCCCGAGAAGCTCCATCGTCTCGAGGTGGAATATCAGTTTCAGCAGGCCTGTAGTGTCGCCGATAATCTGACCCCTGGCGATCTCCCTGTAGTATGCCTTGCCCACTTCGTAAGGCACGCCCGCCTCGGTCAGTTCCTCTTCCGTGCGACCAACCATGGAAATTTCCGGGATGGTGTAAATGGCGAACGGGAACAGTTCCGGCACGTGGTGGGCCTCCTGCCCGAACGCGTGCAGTGCGGCGTGTCTCCCCTGCTCCATTGATGTGGACGCGAGGGACGGGAAGCCGATCACGTCGCCAACCGCATAGATGTTTGGCGTCGCCGTCTGGTAGTCGCCATTGACCGAGAGCCTGCCTCTTTCGTCCGGAAATACGCCTACCGCTTCCAGGTTCAACGACGCCGTGGCGCCGCTTCGCCCCGCTGCGTAGAGCACCTTTTCGGCCGCTATCTGCTTACCGCTGGCCAGCTCAATCTTCACCGCCGGACCGCGGCCATTCTGGTACGGGTTTATGCCCGTAACCTCTTCGCCGAGGCGCAGCATGGTGCGGTTCTGACGCAGGTGATAGGTGAGCGACTCGACGATCTCGCGGTCCACGAACGGGAGCATCGTCTGGCGCATGTCTATCATCGTCACTTTCACCCCGAGAGCGGCGAAGATGCTGGCATACTCGCACCCGATCACGCCCGCCCCGACCACTGCGAGCGTCCTGGGTATCTGCTCAAGCTGAAGGATATCCTCGGCTACGAACGCAATCTGTCCGTCCAGGTCTGTGCTGCCTTCAATTGACGAACCGCTACCGGTGGCGATGACGATCTTGTCAAAAGTCACCTTTCGGTGGGTGTCCTCTCCCACCATGTCCAGGCTCAGTTCGTGCGTGCCGACGAACCGGGCGCTGGCCCCTATAACCCGTACACCATTGCGATGAAGCTGATCACGGATAACCTCAATTTCGTTCTTGACCACGTGGTCGGTCCTGAACGTCAGGTCATCAATACCAATGTCGTCTTTAACCGCGTACGAGGCCCCGTAGACACCCTTCAATCGGGCGCCCGAAAGGTAAAGGGCCGCTTCACGAAGCGACTTGCTGGGGATGGTCCCGGTGTTTATGCACACACCGCCCACCACCGTTTTGCGTTCGGCAAGCGCTACACGCTTACCCAGCTTGGCGGCCTGTATCGCAGCTCGTTGGCCGGCCGGACCGGAGCCGATTACGAATAGGTCGTAGTCGTAGGTAGGAGTATCCATAAAAAAAAGCCGTAGGTTGGTACGCAGTCGATTATACGAAACCGACCGAGACGGGCTACAAATACATCGTATACCGGGCTCATACCTGAGCCACCACCGGGCTGGCCTCTATAAATGGGGGTAATCGGCACCGGTCAGGCACGGGTGGCCGTTGGTGTGGCCGATGCTAGAATTCTTCCAATGACAACCTCTACAACAAGTCCAACTAATAGCGGCCCGGCAGGCATTGGGCCACTGCACAAACTCACAACCCTCGACAACGGGTTGCGAGTAGTGACCGGCGAGATGCCGCACACACGGTCGGTGAGTATAAGCATCTTCGTGGGTGT
>CAVOCN010000125.1:0-4889 GCA_963694205.1 Dehalococcoidia bacterium
GGCCGCGCGCCGGTACGGCCCCAGGCGCATGAGCACGGGCTCTATCAGACGCCATAAGGGGATGAGACGCCCCATTGTCACCGACAGGCTGGCAGGCTCCCGGTTCAGGATGACGGAGGTTCGGAACCCCCGTGCTACCCGAAAAGCCACCGAGTAGGTGCCTTTGTGCACGTTGTTGGCAGCGGTGTCGAGCGCAACGTGGCTGAGGTGCCCCAGAACGCCGGCCAGTAACAGTGGATGCCAGGCGAATGCCAGCACGACGGCACCGGCGATGACGTATTCCCACCCGTGGAAAATGAGAAACAGGCGCTTGCCTCTGCGCCTGAAAAACCAGTTGTAGTAGTCGAGCAGGTGGTCGGTGTCGTTGAGCGCTCCGGCCGCGAATGCGACCGGGACCGATAGCGGCTCGCCCGTCGCGGCCCAGACGCCCGCACCGATTGCCACCGAGACGCCCGTGTGGGCTACTGGGCCCAAGCGCTAGTCGTCCGACTTGGCGTACGACTGTCCGGCGAAAATGGCCCGTATCTCGGCGGCAGACGTTGCCTGCTGCAACCTGCCCATCCGGTCTTCTTCTTCTATTTGTAGAGCCTTGGCGTTGGTGAGCACGGCCTCTATTTTGTCGGAGGGGAATTTGCAGGCGCCGTTCTCGTCCATGTGCACTATTTCGCCCGGAGCGACGTCCATGCCGCCGACGCTTACCGGGACGTTGACCGCGTACACGCCCATGTCGCCGTGGCCTGCCGACAGGCCGGTGAGCATGTACTGGAAGTCCATCGGCCGAATCTCGTCGAGGTCTCGCGAAGGTCCGTTGGAGATGAGCCCCACGCAGCCCAGCGCCTTCATGGCCGAGACCATGTTGCCGCCTGCCAGCCCGACTTTTCCTGCCAACTCCGGCGGGAATTTTTGCTCCAGCACGAGCACTGTCGGTTTCGGAGACGCGTCCAGGGCATCTACCACGTCCATGAACGTCAAACGCGAGTATCCCGGGTCGGGGATGCCGTAAACGCAGGTGACGGCGTAGCCCACCCGTCGGCCGAGGTCGGGGTACATGCACTTGATGGTCTGGTCGGTGTACCAGTTCTCGGACCAGGGGTGGTAAAGCCCCAGGCAAAGCGGGTGCTTTGGGTAGGTGGCAACGACGTTGGTAATGGAGGGTGTGTCGAAGTTCTTGAGTTCTTCGAGCATCTGGATGTCGGTCGTCATTTAGCCTCTGCTCCTGTTTAGCCTGTAATTGGGGGACTGGGGTTATCCGGGTGACTATCGGAATGATACTGGACCCCGTGCCCTTGTCGTTGGGGCCTCTCGTCGATGGGCACCCCTGTCGGTAAGGGGAGCATGACAGATATCATGAAGCTGGCCGCGCCGGGCCACTAAGCCGGACGGACCGTTGGAGAAGATGGTTTGGGTCTGACGTTAATAACGGCGAACGCCGAGGAGAAGAGAATCCTCGCCTATACGGGTATAGCTCACGCTGTATCCGACGCCTGGCACATCATTTTCCCGGCGCTGCTGTTCCTGATCGCGGTCGATCACCCCAACTTCTTCTTTCTCGGGGTGCTCGCCAATATCACGGTGGCATCCAGGGCGGTCTCCGGTGTGGTCGCCGGGTTCATGGCAGACCGCTATAGCTCTCGCATGCTGTACGGGGCGTTCGCGATTTTGTCCGCGATTGGTTGCTTCGTTATCTATCTGACGAGCGGCACCGTAATGCTCGGCGTGGGCCTGTTTGTGCTCGGAGTGGGGACGGGCATTTACCACCCGGTCGGCCTGTCTTCCATCACCCGGTTCGTGCGGCGGCGCACAGAAGGCCTGGGTATACACGAGTCTGCCGGGAGCCTGGGCCTGAGCCTGTTCCCGGTGCTGCTAATAAGCATTGGCATCGCCTACGGCTGGCGTTCTGCGTTCCTGCTCGGTGGCTTCGTGTCGCTTGTGCCGTTGTTTCTGCTGCCGCTGATACCCGCCCGCTTCGACAAGCCACGAGACGAGTCTTCTGACCAAGACACAGGGTGGTCTGAGGTTCTGCGGGTCTTTACCAGCAAACGGGTGCTGGTGATGTACGGGGCGGTCGTTTTGCTGGAAGCATCCTCAACAGGGGTAGAGACATTCCTGCCGGTGGCCATCGCAGACATTGGAGGCCTGGGCCAGGGCACTATAGGCGGGATTTCGACGACCGGCCTGTTCCTCAGCATGATGATTCTCATCGGGGTGCCGGGCAGCCTTCTCGGGGGCATGATCGGGGCCAGGTGGGGCTCGGACAGGACCCTCGCGGTTATGACGCTGGCGCCGCTTCCCATATTGGCCCTGTTCGCCGTTCTGACCGGCAATGCCTTCCTCGCGCTCGCGCCGATACTGCGGGCCCTGACCAACGCCCGGTCCCCAGCCCTAAACGCTCTGATCGGAGCCAACCTGCCCGCCGGGATGCAGGGAAAGGGGTTCGCGCTCATGTACGGCATTAGCCCGGCCGTCGCCTCGCTGGTGACGCTGGCGGCGGGGGCGGTGGCGGAGGCCTACGGGCTCAAGTGGATTTTCCCGCTCGGTGGCGTGCTGCTAATAGCGGCGTTCCCGTTGGCGTACCTTGGTCACCGTTATGCCAAAGCGGAGGCTTCGGCTAAAGGGCCGTAGCTGAGCGCCGTTCCCTAGCTCCAGTTTCCGGGAACGCTATAAGCCTCGTTAGGCCCGGGCCCCGGTCCCGGCCAGGGCGGCATGGTTACGGCGATTGCGGCTAACGGTTCGTCGCCAGTCGACCTGAACTGGAAGTGGGTGCCGACAGGTATGGAGATGGCGATGCCCGGCCCGACATCGACCACTTCGTCGCGGTCGCCCTGTCTGCGCCACATCTGGCCCGACCCGGTCAGGAAGTACCACAGCTCTTCGACGGTGCGGTGGGTGACCGCCGCCGACGTTTGCCCGGTACCGAGTTCGAAGTGGGACATGCTGCCGCTCCCAAGGGTAAGTAGCTCACGAACGGCGGCACCGTCGGGTGCGGTCGCGGTGGGGCGTTCGGGAAGCTGTTTGGTTTCGAACATTTCGGTTTTGAACCTTTCGGATTCGAGTTTCATGGCGACATTGGCTCCGGCGAATTGGCCATACGGGATTTAAGAGGGATGTGTTTCATGGCGTTGGAATGTTCAATGCCGTGAATAAAAGGTTGCTGACATGGTAGGTAATTCTGTACTCTGGGAGAGCGTGTTTTCGACCGGGAGAAAACCGTCTGCGCCGGGCAGCAAAGGGCTTGGCGCTGGAAATTCCCTCATGTTAGACTGACTTGTTGTGGCGGAGGGATGGGAGAGTGGTTAAATCCACCAGACTGTAAATCTGGCGCCCGGAAGGGCTACGTAGGTTCGAATCCTACTCCCTCCACTCCCGGACCTTGCAGAAGTTAGTAACCAAACGGGCCCACATAGCTCAGTAGGTAGAGCACGTTCTTGGTAAGAACGAGGTCAGCAGTTCGAGTCTGCTTGTGGGCTCGCCCAAAACGGAGGATCGCTGAATGGCGAAGCAAAAGTTCGTACGAGATAAGCCGCACGTTAACGTTGGCACAATTGGCCACGTGGACCACGGGAAGACGACGCTGACGGCGGCAATGACGCGTGTACTCGCGTCTGCCGGTGGCGCTGATTTCAGGGCGTTCGATTCAATCGACAACGCTCCTGAAGAGAAGGCGCGTGGTGTGACGATCGCGATCACACACGTCGAGTATCAGACCGATGCCCGGCACTATGCCCACGTTGACTGCCCAGGTCACGCGGACTACATAAAGAACATGATTACCGGTGCCGCCCAGATGGACGGCGCAATTCTGGTGGTGAGTGCCCCCGACGGGCCTATGCCCCAGACGCGTGAGCACATTCTCCTGGCCCGCCAGGTGGACGTGCCGGCGATTGTTGTGGCATTGAACAAAGTTGACGCCATGGAAGACGAGGAGCTACTTGAGCTCGTCGAGATGGAACTTCGTGAGATGCTCACCGAGTATGGCTTCCCTGGCGATGACATACCCATTGTTCGTGTGAGCGCCCTGAGTGCCCTTGAGGCGCCGGAAGACCAGCTCGGCAGAGACTCCGAGTGGGGCGGCAAGATTTGGGAACTCATGGACGCGGTGGACTCTTACATCCCCGTGCCGGATAGGCCCAAAGAGCTTCCGTTCCTTATGCCTGTCGAAGACGTCTTCGGCATTAAAGGCCGGGGTACCGTGGTCACCGGTCGTATTGAGCAGGGCATTGTTAGCCCTGGCGATACCGTCGAGATTGTGGGAATACACGACACCTGGGAGACGGTTGTCACCGGTGTGGAGATGTTCCACAAAACGCTGGACGAAGGTGAGCCCGGCGATGCCGTTGGCCTGCTTTTGCGAGGCGTTGAGCGAGAAGACATTGAGCGCGGCCAGGTATTGGCCAAGCCCAAGTCCATTACGCCCCACATGGAGGCAGAGGCCCAGGTCTATGTCCTTAGTAAGGACGAGGGCGGGCGGCATACCCCGTTCTTCAACGGCTATAAGCCCCAGTTCTACATTCGCACGACCGACGTGACGGGTGAGATTGAACTGCCTGAAGGCGTTGAGATGGTAATGCCCGGCGATAACATTGAGATGAAGGTAAAGCTCATCCAGCCGATTGCGATGGACGAGCAGCTTCGTTTCGCGGTGCGCGAGGGCGGCCGGACGGTCGGCTCGGGCGTCATTACCAAGATACTTAAGTAGACCCCTGGCAAACGGGTTAGGGGGATTAGATGGCTAAAAAGGGAGACGCTCGCGGCGTCATAAACCTAGGCTGTGATCAGTGCCGTGAGCGCACTTACCACAGCAGTAAGAACCGGCGAAACGATCCGCAACGGCTGGAGCTGAACAAGTTCTGCCCGCGCTGTCGTCGGCACACCCTGCACAGGGAAATCAG
>CAVOCN010000126.1:0-4878 GCA_963694205.1 Dehalococcoidia bacterium
CCATGAATGCGGCCCCGATGAGCCCCGTCTTCAGTCCGTACAGGAACCCGAAGATGAGGACAATTATTAATACGATATCGAGCCAGTTCATGGCCTCTCCTCGCCGGTAATGCCGCCACTCCAATCGCTCCGACCGCCACTTAGAACACCGGCGCTTCGAACACCGGAATGGGCAGAATTCTAGCACACAGGTTGTGCGTGGACCCCGGTGGCACCACCTTCATTTTGGGTGGTTCATCAACTCTTATCCGCATCGAGGTCTAAGAGGACGGCTGCTCCGGGGCCGGGTTTATCTCTCCGGCAGCTAGTGAAACGGGTAGTTGCTTTTCCAGTTCGGCAACGGTCCACTCAGTGTCGCTGTGGATGAATTTAACTGGCCGACGGCGGGAGTACAGGGACATGTCCCACCCGGTTGAGGAGATGACCTGTCCGCTGACAGGGCCGCTGGCCTCGGTGCACAGGTAGACGATTTTGGCGGCGTTGTTTGCAGGGTCCAGCGCCTCGGCCGGGGCCTCCATACCGAGAAGGCCTCGCAGGCCCTCGGCCTCTGAGGCGTAGAACTGGACGGCCCCGCCGGATCGGATGGCTCTGGAAGCGTCGGGGATAGAGGCGGTCATCCGCGTTTGTCCGCCGGGGTAGATGGCGTTGGCGGTAATGCCGTGGGGGGCGAGCTCTGATGCGGCCGAGCGCACAAGGCCGACCATGCCCTCTTTCGCAGCGGCGTAGTTGGTCTGGCCAGACGAGCGCAGGCCAGAGATGGACGCCAGTAAGACGATGCGGCCATATTGGCGCTCAATGAGGTGCGGCACGGCGTTTCTGACAACGTTGAACGCGCCCTGCAGGTGCACGGCCAGGACGGCGTCCCACTCCTGCTCGGTCATGTTAAACACCATGCGGTCGCGCAAAATACCGGCGGCGTGGCACACGGCGTCGAGCCTGCCGAAGCTGGATATGGCGGTCTGCACAAGGGCCCCTGCCGATTCGAATTCGGCGACCGAGTCGTAGCTGGCCACGGCCTTGCCACCCGCCGCCTCTATCTCGGCCACGACGGTGTCGGCCGCGCCAACGGACTTGCCGGAGCCGTCGACGGCGCTGCCCAGGTCGTTTACTACTACCGAAGCGCCTTCCTGCGCCAGCAGCATGGCTACGGTCCGGCCGATGCCGCCGCCCGCGCCCGTGACGATGGCCACTCTGCCCTCCATGCGCCCGGCCATTAGAGCCACGCTCCTACAGACGGGGCGCCAGATAAAGCTGGACCAAGATGGAGAGGTACGAGTTTGTCCAGGTCGTCGAGGGTGAGGGTGCCCCACTTGTGCAGCCCTGCGACTATTTCGGGCTCTTCATACAAAAACACTGAGCCGTCCCGTGTGCCGAGAGTTCGGGCGTTGATGTTGGCCAGGGCGTCGGTGCACAGCGCACCGATGAGGGCCGCGGCCGCAGACTCGTCGTCGGCCACTACGGCGTTGACGGTGACGCCGTACTTGCCCAGGTCGCGCCCTACGGTCCTCGTCAGTCCTATGGTGCCCTCGGAGACGGCCGCACGGGATGCGGCGTCGGGCTCGCCGAGCCCGGCGTCTGACGTGATGGAGACGATGCGGCCGGAGCGCTGTTTGCGGAATATACCCGCCGCATAACGGGTGGGCGTGAACGTCGCCTTCAGGCCGGTTCGTACGGCGGCGTAGAAGTCTTCCGGTGACAGGTCTGCCAGCCCGCCGCCCCATTTGGGGTCGTCGGGTCGGTCCAACCCGGCTGCGGCGTTTACGAGAATGTCGAGGCGGCCCAGTTCGGTGACGGCCAGTTCGATGACCTGTTCGCCCCCGGCCATTTCGGCGATATTTGCATCGGTGAAGATGGCCAGGCCGCCGCTCGCGCGAATCTCGGTGGCGGTGTCCTGGCCGCCGACGCACACGACGCCTGCGCCCTCTTGTGCGAGCGTGAGGGCGACGGCGCGGCCTATGCCCACGCCTGCGCCGGTTACGACTGCGACTTTGCCTTTTAGCCTGCCTGCCACTTGCGCTACTCCTCCTGTCATGACGGGGCGGCTATCGCCCCTGCGCTTCCCTCTGTGGGACGGGGCGGCTATCGCCCCTACGCTTTGGTCCAGTTGGCCCGTGCCGAAATCTATCTCAGGCCAGGACCTGGCCGTCTGAGTCGACTATGACGACGGGCAGGCCCAGTTCCCGCAGGCCGGGCTCTATGGTCTCGCGGTCTCCGACAACCAGCAGTACGTCGGGGGTCTCTTTGAAGTGGTCCTGTGCAACCCGTCTGGCGTCGGCTAGGGTCACACCGCGCACGAGGTCCGGGTAGTCGTGCAGGTAGTCGTCGGGGAGGTCGAAGCTGGCGATTCGTGCGAGCTGGCCGATGATCTGGCCGTGGGTTTCGAACCTGGCGGGGAACCCTCTAAGCAGCCCTGCGACGGCGTTGTCAAATTCGTCGTCTTCTACCGGCCTGCCGGATCGGATGTCCGAGTACTCTTTCAGAGTCTCGATGACCGCCTCTTTAGTCACTGCCGTCTGTACCGATCCGCCAGCGAACAGTGCCGAGGCGCCGGTTATCCAGTCGATGGATGACATGTAGCCGTAGCTGTAGCCCTTGTCCTGGCGCAGGTTCATGTTCAGCCGGGCAGAGAACTCGCCGCCGAAGACCTGGTTGAACAGGACCAGCGGCATGAAGTCGGGATGGTGACGGCGCACCAGTGTTTGCCCCGACCGGATGACCGACTGGGCCGCGCCGGGCTTGTCGGCGATGAAGATGGTGCCGCTCGTGCCTGTGCTGGCGTCTGGGCTTGTGTCGGTCCCAGTCAGGGTTCCTGTTTGAGGCAAGGGTTGGGGCTGCCAGTCGCCGAAGTGACGCTCGGTGAGGGCGACGACTTCGGCGGCGGTGACTTGACCTGCTACAACGAAGGTGGCACCGGTGGGGCCGAAGTGGCTGGCATAGTGCTCGGCCAGTTCGGTGCGCTTTAGCGATTGCACGGACGCTTCGGTGCCCGAGGCCGGGTGGCCGTACGAGGACGTCTGGCCGTAGAGCAGCGCCCTGGCCGCGCGCGGGGCGATGGCCGCAGGGTCGTCGGCTATGCGGGACAGGTCGGTGAGGCGCTGCCTGCGAATGCGCTCGAGGTCTTCGGCGGGGAACGACGGGTTGCGAACGACGTCGGCGACGACCTCTAGAGCCCCTCGCCACTGGGATTCGAGGGCCTCGGCGGACACCACGGTGGTCTCCCGGCCAGCCTGGGTGTGCAGGTCGGAGCCCATGCGCTCCATCTCGTCGGAGATCTGCTGGCTGGTGCGCGACGCTGTGCCCTCGGCCAACATGGTCACCGCCAGGTTGGTCATCCCGGGTTTGTCGGCCGGGTCACCGGTGGCACCGGCGCGCATTAGCAGACCGAATGCGACCATGGGCAGGTCGGGCCGCTCGACGACGAGCACGGTGAGGCCGTTCGACAAGGTTGTACGAGTGGGCACTGGGGGCGTGAAGCTGGGCTCGGCGGCGGCACCGGGCATTGTTGCTCGGTCGAGTGTCATTCGCCGCTCTTTTCTTTGGGGGAAACGGTCAGTTCTACCCGCCGCTCTCCGAGGAACTGTGAAGCAGCCTCAGAGACCTGTTCGGCGGTGACCGTTTTGTAGCGGTCGGGGTAGGTCGTGACCAGGGCCGGGTCGCCCGCGAGTACGTTGAAGTAGTTGAGCTGGTCGGCCCTGCCGCCAAAGCCACCGGTTCGCTCAAGGGTCCGTACGAAGTGGGTCTCTATCTGGTTGCGGGCCCGCTCCATTTCTTCGTTGGTGGGAGGGGTCTTTTTGATCGTGGCTATCTCATGCGCGATGGCATCGGAGACGCGAGCAGTCTCTTCACCCTTGCTGGTGGTGGCCTGGATGAAGAATTCACCCGAAAGCTCCTGGCTGTAGGCGAACGCGGCCACGTCTCTGGCCATCTCGGTGTCGTGCACGAGGTGCCTGTATAGACGCGAACCCTTGCCGTCGGCGAGAACGGTGGAGAGCACATCGAGCGCGGGCTCCCACTCGTCGAAGGCGGGCGGCGAGGGCCACACGACGTAGCGCCGTTCTAGCTGTACGTCGTCTTCGGTCGATAGCACTTTCACGCCCGCAAGGCCGGAGGCGATGGGCTGCATTTTCGCTATGGGCGCGGCCGGGGTGAGGTCGCCGAAGTACTTTTCCACTAATTGGAGAGCTTGATCGAGGTCTATGTCGCCCGCGATGGCGATGGAGGCGTTGGATGGGGAGTAGAAGGTTCGGAAGAAGTCTTTGATGTCTTCCAACTTGGCCGAGTCCAGGTCTTCTTGGGAGCCGATGGTGGGCCAGTTGTAGGGGTGGGGGAGCGGGAAGACCTCGGGCTGGAGTAGCAGGTGGGCCATGCCGTAAGGTCTGTTTTCGTAGCTCTGGCGGCGCTCGTTTTTGACCACGTCTCGCTGTACGTCGAAGCGCTGCTGGTCCAGGGCGTCGAGCAGGTAGCCCATGCGGTCGGACTCTAGCCAGAGCGCCAGTTCGAGATAGTTGGACGGGACGTTTTCCCAGTAGTTGGTCCGGTCCGGGTTGGTGGAGCCGTTCAGGTTGGCTCCGATTTTTTGCAGGGGCTCAAAGTAGGAGCGGTTGTGGTGCTTGGAGCCCTCGAACATTACGTGTTCGAACAGGTGGGCGAAGCCGGTGCGGCCCGGTTTTTCGTTCTTGCTACCTACGTGGTACCAGACGTTGATGGCGACGACGGGCAGAGAGCGATCCTGGTGCAGGATCAACTCCAGGCCGTTGGGCAGGACGTGTTTTTCGAAGGGGACAGATATCATTGTTGAGGCGGAATTGTAGCAGGGCAAACTTTTTGCTTGGTCATCTCGTTTAATGTACTATGACACGTAGATTCCCCGGTCTGTCA
>CAVOCN010000127.1:0-4859 GCA_963694205.1 Dehalococcoidia bacterium
GACCGAGTAGGTCGATAGCCCGGTTATCTGCGCCAGAGCCGCCCCGTTGCTCTTGCCCAGATATTCGATTAGCGCGCCAGCCGCACGGGTCGCCAGTGGCAGGCCCTCGCACCCGAACGGCTCCAGCGAGGCTACCCGGAAATGGCGTTTCAGGGTCTCGGTCGCCGCTCCCTGGCCGAACAGGTGAGGGGGCAGTGCCACGGCCGGTCGCCCGCCCGTTTCCAGACTTTCGTGTTCTGGGCCTTCGGGCAGGAGCAGTTCGGCGGGGGCCAGCCGGTTTAGCTCGTCGTTGAGCACGCCGATGTCGAACTGGCCGGTGGCGAACTCGCTGGTGGTGATGTCGGCGTAGGCGAGGCCGACCTGTCCGTCTGCGATGAACACGGAGGCCAAATAGCTATTGGAGGCCGGGTCGAGGATAAAGTCTTCAACCACGGTGCCGGGCGTAACTACTCGCACAACGGCCCTGTCGACGAGCCCCTTCGACGTCGCCGGGTCAGAAGTTTGTTCGCACAGGGCGACCCGGTGCCCGGCCTTCACCAGTTTGCCGAGATAGGAATTGAGAGCGTGGTAGGGGATGCCCGCCAACGGGATGCGCTCGCCCTTGCCGAACTCGCGGGAGGTAAGGGCGATTTCCAACACCTTGGCAACGACTTTGGCGTCGTCGTCGAATGTCTCGTAGAAGTCTCCCATGCGGAACAGGAGAATTTCGTCCGGGTGCTCGGCCTTTATGCCGAGGTACTGGAGACGCGCCGGGGTGGTCATAGCGCTATTTTAGGGCAAGGACGCGACCGGCGATTGCCAAAGCGATGAGGCGATGAGCCGAAGAAGCCCTGACGAGCCCGGCGGAGCTATCTCAGTCTTGCTTCCAGAAGCGCTCTTCTTCCACGGTGTAGCCGAGGGGAACGCAGTGTTCTTTTACGTCTTCGATCATCCCCGGGTGGCCGCAGGCGTAGATGAGCGTGTCCTCGGCGGACAGGTTCCAGCGCTGGAGGAACTCCTCGGTGATGGCATTGGCTCGGCCGGTCTGTCCGGACCAGCCGTTGTTGCGGGCCTCGCCTGGGCGGCTAATGGTGGGCACGAATGTCACCAGGCCGGGATGGGCCTCGGCGACCGCCTGCAATTCGGCGTCGTAGACGAACTCGTCTGCGTAGCTGGCGCCCATGAGGATGTACATGTGATTGTCAGCACCGGGCCCGTCCCCAGCGTTCGGGGTGTTCTGGGCCTCGGCCATGTCGTTGAGGTATTGCCGAACGATGCTGACGAAGGGAACGACGCCCGTGACGGTGGCGAGCATGAAGTGGTTGCGCCACTGGGGCTTGAACACAAAAACGCCCTTGCCCCTGGGCCTGATGGTGACGGTGTCGCCTTCGTGCAGGTCCCAGATGAGGGGGGTCAGTACCCCGCCCTCGTCTTTGGGGACGAGCTCGACGAAGAGTTCAAGGTCTTTTTCGTAGGGGGCAGAAACTATGGAGTAGGCGCGCTCAATGCCGTCTATTCCGATGGTGCAGTACTGTCCGGGTTTGAACGAGTAGCCCTCTGGCTTCTCTATCCACATTTTCAGCAGCTCGGGGGTGATGTCTACCCGTTTCCGCACTGTGACCCGTTGGAGTTTTTTTGCTTTTTGTGCCCTGATCTGGGCGATTCTTGCTTCGGTAGCCAATGCAACCTCTCTGGGTTTGTGCTTAAAAGCACTAATTCAATGTTGGCACGCACCCGCCCTTCTTTCAAGGGCAGTGCCTCCTACCTAACGTGCCCGTCCCGTGTCCAACAGATGTCGGGCTGCGGAAAGTGGCGGTCGAACTGAGTGTATGGCGAAGAGCGAAACGCCCTAGTCGGTGACCTGTTCCATGCGCACCGGCACAAGGGGCAATCGCTCGGCGGCCAGCATGGGGTCGGGCTCTTTCGAGGCGTCCAACACGGCTGCCAAACTGCCAAAAAGCTCGGTGGTAGCGACCAGGCCCGGCTGGACCCCGTTCACGTGCACCACTCCGCGAAGGCGGCTGTCTTTGCCGATCAGCTCGACGGTGTCTCCGTCGGCGACGCCGAGGCGGTCGGCATCGTCAGCGTGTACCTCGACGACCTCTTGTCTTTGGAGGGAGTTTCGCCCGGCCTCTTCCACGATATTCAAAGCCCGGTTCGATTGGAGCAACACGCGCCCGGTCGCCAGTATCAGCGGGAACTCCGGGTCGGAGTGCACGGGGGTGGGCGTCAGATCGATCGTGGAGAACTTGCCTGCGTGCCCGGTGCCGTCTGACTCCCCGGTGCCATCTGTCACAGGGTTGATGACGGGCGTGCCGCGGGAGTCGGCGCTGTCGCAGGGCCACTGTATGGAGCGCTGCCGGAGACGGTCGTGAGTGATGCCTTTATACGTTTCTACCTGTTTCGACAGTTCGTCGAAGACCTCTGATGCCGCCTCGTACTCGAACCCTTCAACGCCCATACGACGAGCGATCTGAGAAAGGATTCGCCAGTCGACGTCCTGGTCGCCGCGAGGCCCGATGGCCGCAGACAGCAGTTGGACCCTGCGCTCCATGTTGGTGTAGGTACCGTCGGCTTCGGCGAACGTTGCGGACGGCAGGACCACGTCGGCCCTGTCGGTGAGTTCGTTGGGGAACGTGGCGTGCACGACGAGTAGGTCGAGCTTGTCTAGCGCGCCGTTGAAGCCTTCCAACTCGCCGTTGGATAGGACCGGGCTGTTGCCTATTACGTGTAGCGCGCTCACCCGGCCGTCACCTATTGCCCCGGCCAGTTCGGTAAGGCCGATGCCGGGCTCTGCCGGGACCTCGGCCCCAACGGCCTGTTCGAAGTTATGACGGGAGTTCTCGTCGCTTACAGGCCGGTAACCAGGCAGATAGTTGGGGCTGACGCCAACGTCTTTTGCCCCCTGCTCGTTGGCCCCGGTGAACAGCGGATACACGCCCGACGATGGCCTGCCGACGTTGCCGGTGGCCAGCGCCAGGTTGACGATGGCCCGCACACATTCGCTCCGGAGCTCTGGTGAAACGGTCTCCAGACCATACAGTGAGGCTGCCGAGGCCGAAGAAGCGAACAGGCGGGCGGCTTCCTGTATGCGCTCCTGGGAGATGCCGGTGGCGCGAGAGACTTTGATCAGGTCGAAGGCCGCCACCGAGTTCTTCATTGCCGCGGCGTCTTCGCAGTGGCCAGCGACGAACTCGTGGTCGTCGAGTGACTCGTCGATGATGGTCCGCAGCATGCCGCCTATGAGGGCGGTCTCGCTGCCCGGCCTGGGGCGCAACCAGATGGTGGCGAACCTGGTTAGCTCGGTCTCGCGCTGGTCGATGACGATGAGCTTAGCACCGGCTTTTACCGCGCGCTTTATCGGCACGCCAACGACGTTTTGTTCTTCTGTCAGGTTGCTGGAAACGACCAGGAAACACTTGGAGGTTTCCAGGTCCCAGATGGGGTTGGTCGCCGCCCGGTGGCCAAGCATTTCGCCGAGTGGCTCGACCAGTTCTGGTCTGGTGTTGGAAGAGACGTCTATGTTGTTGGTGCCCATTACAGATCGGGCAAATTTTTGGGCAACGAATGCGTCTTCGTTGGTGCCCCTGGGCGAGGTAAGCAGCGCGTAGCCTTCGCCGCCTGCGTGCGGTTTTAGCCTCTCAGCGACCACGTCCAGTGCCTCTGACCAGGACGCCTCGCGTAGCTCGCCGTCTTCGCGCACTAGAGGGGTTTTCACCCGCTCTTTGCGGTTGACGAAGTCGAGGCCGAACTTGCCCTTAAAGCACGCTTGGCCCTGGTTGGCCTCGGCGTGGGGGTCGGGTATGGCCCGGATGACCTTGTTGCGCTTGTTGACTTCTAGTTTGAGGGTGCAGCCGACCGGACAATGAGGGCAAATAGACGTAATGGTCTTTACGGGCTTGTCCCACTTGTAGTCCCGTTCCACCAGCGCGCCGGTGGGGCAGGCGTCGATGCAGGCCCCGCAGAACTCGCAACCAGACTCCAAGAGCGAGGTGCCCTGAGACGTCCCGATTAGCGTTTTCCCGGCCCGGTTGAGGAACGTGAGGGCGGAGTCGCCTCGTATTTCATCGCATACGCGGACGCATCGACCGCAGACGATGCATAGGTTCATGTCCATGTCCCAGAACGGGTCGGCCACGCTCAGCGGCAGGCCACGGTTCTGGTAGGTGAGCGGGGTTTCCATGTCCATGTCGAGCCAGCGCACGGTGTCTTTCAGCTCGCAGCGCTCGTTCTTGGGGCAGGTGACGCAGCGGTCGTTTACGGACACATGACGCAAACATACGTCGGCTGGCCCGCACAGTTCGATACGGTGACATGTCAGGCAGCCGTGCGGGTGCTCGGACAGTAGCAGGTCCATGATGCCCCGGCGCAGTTCGACGATGTCGGGGGTCTTGGTGTTTACGACCATGTCGGGCGCAACCGGGGTAGTACAAGACGCTGGCGCGCCGGGGCGGCCCTCGACGTTGACCACGCACATACGACAAGCACCAAACGGCTTTGTACCGGGGTAGTAGCACAGGTAGGGGATGTATACCCCCGCTTCCATGGCTGCCTGCAGGACCATCTGGCCAGGCTTCGCCTTGACCTCGACCCCGTCTATTGTGATGTTCAGTTCGTCAACCAAGGGTTGTCTCCACTACTTTCCGGCAAGCCCAGGGGCTAGTGACACAGGGGCCAGGTCACCGGGAGCGACTGGCTCACCGATTGGCACCTGGGCGAATGGTCGGGTGTTGACCGGGGCGTAACCGGGCCTGCGGCAGGAGCCGGTCGGGCAGCGGCGCTCTTCCATGTGAGTTCGGAAGTCGGAGTCGAAGTGTTTGATGGCCGACTCGATGGGGTTGAACCCGAGCTGGCCGTGGCCACAAAGGGAACCCATCTGC
>CAVOCN010000128.1:0-4853 GCA_963694205.1 Dehalococcoidia bacterium
GAATGGAAGGCACCAGGCGCCTGTCAACGGTATTTGAGGGGCTCTCTTACGTAAGGTCCGACCGGTTGTTGCTGGGAACGGTCGTCGTCACCATCGCCGTAAACCTGTTCATCTTCCCGTACCTGCAGGTCATTCTTGTCGTCGCCAGAGACGTAATCGAGGTCGAGAGGGGCTTAGGCCTCTTGCTGTCTGCTGAAGGCCTGGGGTCGCTCGCGGCCGCCATAACTATCGCCAGCTTTGCGGGCCGAGCCGGGCGACTGGGCGTGCTGTACATGGTCGGTTCCACCGTCGCTGGCGCCGGGTTGCTTTTGCTTTCGTTCCAGACCGGGTACGTGGGCGCCCTGCTGTCACTGCTGCTAATGGGGTTCGGGCTCGCAGGGTTCTCCACGATGCAGGCGGCCATAGTGGTGGTTAACTCGGCGGACCAGATGAGGGGCAAGGCGCTCGGAGTCGTCACCCTGGCTATCGGCGCCGGACCCCTCGGGGCTCTGATAGTTGGGGCAGTAGCAAATAGCTTCGGCCCACAGTTGGCCCTGCGCATCGACGCGCTGGCCGCGCTGGCGTCACTGGCCGCTCTGTGGATTTTGGTCCCGGAATTCAGGGCGCGTATGGGGGCCCGACGATTGGACGATTCCCAGGCGACCCTCGTTGACCCTCCCTCTCGGGCGACCGTATAATTCGCGTTGGGTAAGTCCCACCCCATGGACAGTCATTTCCTATGACATCGAGCCCGCCGTTCAACGCCCACCTCTTCGGCGCATCAACGGCGTTCACCCCTTTCAAATGACCAACGGCGGCCTTCCAACTATGTTCGACGGAACTACGGAATTGGACAGAGACATTCACGAAGAGTGCGGCGTCATGGGCGTTTACGCCCCCGGCGAAGAAGTTGCCCGAATCGCCTTTTTCGGCATCTACGCGCTTCAGCACAGGGGCCAGGAGAGCGCTGGCTTCGCCTCTGCAGACGGCAGTCGAATTCGCATAAAGACTGCTATGGGCCTGGTTTCTCAGGGTCTGGACGAGGACGACATCGCCCTCCTGCCGGGCCATGCGGCCATCGGCCATACCCGTTACTCGACTACTGGCTCCAGTAGGGCCCAGAACGCCCAGCCCATAAGGTCCGAGGGGCCAAATGGGGAGATCGCGCTCGCCCACAACGGTAACGTGGTCAACGCTGGGACCCTGCGCAATGAACTCAAGGAGTGGGGCTGCCGTTTCGAGACATCGAGCGACTCCGAAATCATCGCCCACATGCTTACCAACGTCCCCGGTGCGGACTGGGGTGAGCGAATAGCCACCATCATGAGGCGCCTGAGTGGCGCTTACTCGCTGACGGTCCTGACAAAGGACGCGATCATGGGCATTCGTGACCCCTTGGGCGTGCGCCCGCTGTGCATCGGCAAGTTGGACTCAGGCTGGGTCATCGCATCTGAGACCTGTGCGCTCGACCACATTGGCGCCACGTTTTTCAGGGAAGTGGACCCGGGCGAGGCCGTCATCATCGACTCTATGGGTCTTCGGACGATCTATAAGCGTGAGCAAAACGGCTGCGCTTCCTGCATTTTCGAAAACATATACTTCGCCCGGCCCGACAGCGTCTTAAACGACAAACTCATCTACAACCAGCGCGTGGCAATGGGCGCCGAACTGGCCCGCGAATTCCCGGTCGATGCCGACATGGTCATCGGCGTGCCCGACAGCGCCATCGCCGCAGCGGTGGGTTACTCCCGCGAGTCCCAGATCGAGTACGGCGAGGGCCTTGTTAAAAACCGATATGTGGGTCGAACCTTCATCCTGCCGGACCAGCGCCTGCGCGAACTGGGGGTGAGGCGCAAACTGAACCCGTTGCCCGAGGTCATTAAAGGCAAACGCCTGGTAGTAGTGGACGACTCTATCGTCCGGGGTACGACCACGCCCCACGTCGTCAACCTGCTCAAACGAGGCGGGGCGAAAGAGATTCATTTACGCATCTGCGCCCCTCCCATTCAGCACCCGTGCCACCTTGGTGTCGATCTCGCTACCCGGCGCGAACTAATAGCTGCCAACAAGTCCGTTGAGGAAATCCGCGAGTACGTGGGTGCAGATTCCATCGGCTTCCTCAGCATTCCGGGCCTGCTCAAAGCGGTCGACCTGCCGAGAAACCGGGTCTGCCTGGGCTGCTTCACCGGGGACCACCCGATCCCCGTTCAGCTTGAGATGGACAAGCTTGCCCTCGAAATCTAGCCAGCCCTCTTACTCAGCCGACGCCTATAGGGCCGCCGGTGTTGACAGGGACACGGCCGAGAGCCTGAAAGAGGGTCTCGGTGCCATAGTCGCCAAGACCGCTAACGCGAGGGTCCTGGGCGGTATCGGCGGGTTCGGTGGCATGTTCCGCCTTGCCGGCTATGAAAAGCCTGTACTCGTATCCAGCACGGACGGCGTGGGCACCAAGCTTCTTTTGGGCCGGTGGACCGGGCGCTACGAGGCCCTCGGAAAAGACCTGGTCAATGCCTGCGTCAACGACGTAGTTGTGACCGGGGCCGACCCGCTGTTTTTTCTGGACTACCTTGCTGCGGGGGTTATTAACGGCGACGTGGTCGAAGCGCTGGTCCGGGGCATGGCCGAGGCATGTGCCGACGCCGACTGCGCCCTGGTGGGCGGCGAGACCGCCGAGATGCCGGGCGTCTACGAAGAGGGCGACTTCGACATGGCGGGCTTCGTGGTCGGGGCGGTGGAACAAGACGCGATCCTCGACCCGGCCAACGTGAAGCTTGGCGATGCGCTGGTCGGCATTCCGTCCAGCGGCATTCACACCAACGGCTTTTCCCTCGTGCGCAGCGTGTTCGGCCTGGACTCCGATCAGTCGATACTCGACGACCATACTGCCGAACTGGGGCGGACGCTGGGGGAAGAACTTAGCGAGCCGCACCGGTCCTACGTCGCCGACGTGGCGGCCATTCGGTCCCGGGTAAAGGCGCTGGCCCACATTACCGGAGGCGGACTGGTAGACAACGTGCCGCGGGCGCTTCCCGACGGCATCGGAGCCAGTGTCGATCCCGGCTCCTGGGATACGCCTGCTATCTTCCAACTTATCCAGGCTGCGGGCGACATATCCACGGGCGAAATGCACCGGGTGTTCAATATGGGCATCGGCATGGTGGCCGTCTGCGAGCCTTCTGAAGTCGACTCCGTGATCGCTTCTGCACCTGGCTCAAGGGTGATAGGCGAAACCGTGAAAGCACCACTCGGAGAAGAAGCGACGGCTAGATTCTTCCTTGGAACTGGAACCAACTCATGAGAGCGATACTCAGCGTTTACGACAAATCCGGCGTGGTCCAGTTCGGCCAGGCCCTGTCGGCTGCAGGCATTGAGCTGGTCAGCACCGGCGGGACCTTCGCCGAATTACAAAGTGCCGGTTTGTCAGTCACGTCCGTTTCAGACGTCACCGGGTTCCCGGAAATTATGGACGGCAGGGTTAAGACGCTGCACCCGGGAATCCACGGCGGCATCCTCGCCCGCAAGGACAACCCCGACGATCTAGCCCAACTGGACGGACATGGCATCGGCACGGTCGATCTTGTCGCGGTGAACCTGTACCCGTTCACCGAAACCATATCTCGTCCCGGTGTTCAGCTTGACGAAGCATTGGAGAACATCGACATCGGCGGCCCCTCCATGGTGCGGGCGGCGGCCAAGAACCACCCCCACGTCATCGTGGTGGTTGACCCAAACGACTACGGCTGGCTGGCCGAGCGCATCGGCGAGGGCGGCGTAAGCGCGGTAACTGCGCAACAGCGGCGCGCCCTGGCCACCAAGGCGTTCGCCCACGTCTCTACCTACGACGCTGCGATAGCCGCGTATCTGGGTGACGAGACGGGCGGCCTGCCCGAGACTGTGACGCTGTCGGCCAAGCGCATCGCGGAACTTCGCTACGGAGAGAACCCCCACCAAGCAGCCGGGCTGTACGCCGACGCGGGCACGGGCGGCGTGGCGCACGCCGAGCAGCTGCACGGCAAGGCGTTGTCGTTCAACAACCTGCTCGACGCCGACGCTGCCTGGAGGGTCGTGTCTGACTTCGAGGGCGGGGCGGTCACGGTAATAAAGCACAACAACCCGTGTGGCCTTGCCGCGGGTGACGACCAGCCCGTCACCTACGGGAAGGCGTTCGAGGGCGATCCGGTGTCAGCCTACGGGGGCATAGTCGGGTTCAACAGGCCCGTCACGGGCGTCACTGCGAAGGCCATGAAGGGTGTCTTTTACGAGGTTGTGGTGGCACCGGGCTACGAACCTGATGCGCTGGAGATACTCACCAAGCGCAAGAACCTGCGCATACTCGCCGTCAGCCCAATTAAGGCTTCAGAAGCCAGGGCGGAGATCCGGCGAATAAGCGGCGGCGTGCTTGTGCAGAGCGCAGATGAACTGGCCGAGGACTCCGGCGATTGGAAAATCGTCACCAAACTCGCACCTACCGACGCTCAGATGGCGGACCTGGCGTTCGCCTGGAAGGCCGCCAAACACGTAAAGTCCAACGCCATCGTCCTTGCCGCTGACCAGGCCCTGAGGGGCATGGGAGCAGGACAGCCAAATCGGCTCAACAGCATCCACCTGGCCGTACGGGCGGCCGGTGATCGCGCCGCAGGCAGCGTTCTTGCTTCCGATGCGTTCTTCCCGTTCGCCGACAACATAGACATGGCCGCCGAAGCCGGTGTGCTCGCCCTCGTGCAGCCAGGGGGCTCGATCCGGGACGAAGACGTCATCGAAGCAGCAGACAGGCTGGGGCTGGCGATGGTCTTTACCGGTGTCCGCCACTTCCGGCACTAAGGATCGGGACAGGTTCATTTCAGGTTGGCCAAGTCACTAGAAATCGTCATTCC